>NZ_JAKGAW010000002.1:0-208601 GCF_021532475.1 Pseudoalteromonas sp. APAL1
GGGTTAACAGCCTTTGCTTGGTTTGCTGCAAGTGTTAACGACTCATGGCATGGTACGGGGTGCTGTAAACTGATTTCTAACACTTTAAGTACCTGTTGAAAACGCTCTGGGCGTCGCCATAAATCAAGCTGGTTAAAGCAGTTAAAAACCTCGTCACAACTAGGCTGTTCGCTAGCTAAAACCGCTTGATGGGTTTGCGCGTTAATAGCCAGATCGCGTACTTCATTCGGTAAGCGAATTGTATTTGCGATACTGTTAATTTCCTGACTAGATAAACTTAGCGTTACTTGGCTGAATAAGAGTGCAGTATCATGCAACTGATGGTTATTAGCATAATCGAACCGAGCTTTGAGTGTTTTATAAATATCCTCATTCCACTGTTTTTCAAGCTCTGCACTGATCACACTCAGGCCACCAATACTTGCAAGAACATTTAAAAAATCGCTAAATGCACCATCGCTTAATGACTTTTCACACTCTAACCACACTCGCTCTGCAGTGAGAGTTGTAAGCTCACCCGCTTTAACCATAGCAATGAGCAACTGTTTAGTTTCGGGGGCAATGGTAAAGCCCAAGTAATGATACCGAGCAGCAAAACGAGCTACACGCAATATCCGTAATGGGTCTTCGCTAAATGCATCGGATACATGACGTAATACACGCTTTTTGATGTCATCTTGACCACCGAATGGGTCAACTAAGCTGCCATCTTCGGCTTGAGCAATGGCATTGACGGTTAAATCACGGCGAATTAAATCTTGCTCTAGAGTTACCTCTGGAGTGAAATCACAGATGAACCCTGTATAGCCTTGCCCTTGTTTGCGCTCGGTGCGAGCAAGTGCATATTCTTCTTTGGTTTTTGGGTGCAAAAACACCGGAAAATCTTTGCCAACTTGTTGGAAACCTTGGTTTATTAGCTGTTCAGGTGTGGCGCCGACAACCACATAATCGCGTTCTTTAATTTCACGACCAAGTAGAGCGTCTCTGACTGCTCCACCGACTAAATAAACCTGCATAGATCACCTTCAATTTTGTGTTTTCAGTATTTTACGTTATTTGTTCAATAAAATGCGAACAAGGTTTTAAGTAGCGTTGTTTTTTGCCATTATAGGCGGTGATTTTAAACGCAAGGAATATCACGGTGTATTTAAGCTATTTCGGCTTGTCAGAAAAACCTTTTTCGATTGCCCCCAATCCTGAGTATTTATTTCTGAGTGAACGCCATAAAGAGGCGTTGGCACACCTTACTTATGGACTCGGTGAAGCGGGTGGCTTTGTGCTATTAACAGGTGAAGTCGGTACAGGTAAAACAACATTAATAAGAAGCCTGCACGAGCAGTTACCTGAAAACACCCAAGTAGCGCAAATCCATAATCCAGCTTTGTCGCAGCTAGAGTTGCTTGCCAGTATTTGCGACGAACTGAAAATAGATTACGACAGTGACAATGCCACATTAAAAACCCTCACTGATGTGATTAAAAAGCACCTTGAGGCAAATAACCAAGCTGGTGGCCATACCATCTTAATTATTGATGAAGCGCAATTACTCGCACCAGATGTGCTTGAGCAGTTGCGCTTACTGACCAACATCGAAACCGATCACAAAAAGCTGCTGCAAATTGTGTTAGTAGGGCAGCCAGAGCTACAGGAGCTTTTAAAACGTACTGAACTTCGACAACTTGCCCAGCGTATTACGGCACGTTACCACCTACTGCCACTGACTGAAGGGCAAGTATTTGCCTATGTAAAGCACCGCTTGTTTAAAGCGGGCACTGAGCAAGCCTTGTTCTCAGGTGATGCGTTAAAAGCGATTTATCAAGTTACTCAAGGCGTACCTAGATTAATCAATTTATTGTGTGAGCGTTGTTTGGTGGGGGCTTTTTCGCAGCAAAAACTTACCATAGACAGTGAGCTTGTGATGCGTTCGGCCGAAGAGGCATTGCCGCCAACCAGCACTGAGGTTATACCTAAAGGTGCTCGAGAGCCGAGCTATGTATGGCTTTATCCTGTTTCATTTTTAGCCGTATTAGGAATGGGTATTGGTTTATCCTACCTAATTTAACGAGTGATCAATTATGTCATTACTTTTAGATGCAATAAAACAATCGGCTCAACATGAGCAAACAGCCGTTGATCACGATCAGGCTGCTTTACAACTTAAACAGCAGCAAGAGTTAACACGCTATAAGCGTTTAGCCTTTTCATTTGGGTTATTACTGGCTGCAATTTTAACGCTAATGGCTGGTTTTTCGATTGGTAAGTGGTTACAGCAAAGTAAGCCATTTGCTGAGCAGCCAGTACTAGCAAATGAGAATGAAAAAGTACCCAGTGCGACAGCTGAAAATGTGTCGGGTTCTAAAGATCAAGAGCAACTTCAAACAGATAACTCTGTAGCTAAAGTACCGTCTGGTTCGCAACCTGTGGTGGCACAACAGCAAATGATGCAACAACCCCCTCAGCAACAAACCATGATGCAGCAAGTTCCTGTGCAAGGTGCTCAGCAGTACCAGTGGGTACAAGTACCTGTAAATACAGTGCCAGTTTATGCAAATCAAGCACAGCCGCAATATGCTCAGCCAGTGTATCAAAATCAAGCCGCTTATCAGCCGCAGCCACAGTTTTCGCAACCGATGCAAATGCAGCAAGCTGCACCACAGCCGACAAATAGTAATGGTATTGATTACAGTAAATACAAGGTACTTGGTAAGCCCCTTGATGAGAACGCCAATAATCAAACTAAGCCAGCTGAGCCAGATGATGAGTTAAACGAAGTGTCGGATTCGTTAAAAAAAGCTTTTGCGCAAGCGGTTCAGGATGTTGACCAGCAACGTTCTTCGCAGGTAACGCATAGTACTAAAAATTCGTCTTATGCTGATCCGATAGAGCTGCTCCCTGAGTCTATTCAAAATGCAATTCCAACACTTAAATACCAAGCGCACATCTACGCATCTGAGCCATCAAAGCGTTGGATAAAACTCAATGGTCGTGAGCTTTATGAAGGTGATAATATCGGTGTGTTATCGTTAATCGAAATCACGCCAGAGCAGAGTTTACTTAGCTATGATGGCTATGAATTCACTTTAAAAGCACTGCAAGACTGGCCTGAGTAGCCAGTCATGACGAGTCAGCTTAAGGTAGAATAGAGCTTTTGAAAAAACGGATTAGATCGATGTTAAATTCACTCGGTCTGACCGCTGCTTCAAGGCTGTCGTGGCAGCGACTGTTTGCTAAATCGATATCTTGTACTTCTGTATATCGGGTATGTTTAGCGTGATAAAAGACTTTCACTTGAGGTTTAAGTGGGCTTGTTGGGTTGCTGCGAGTAACCACACCAAGTTTTTGGCTTTCTAGCCTTACCAATGTGCCAACTGGGTGAATACCAATGCATTGAATAAATTTAGTGACCAAATCACCATCGAAACTATCTGGGCAGCCATCTTTTAAAATTTTGAATGCTTTGATTGGCTCCATTCCTGCCTTGTAGACTCTTTCTGCGGTCAATGCATCATACACATCAACAATCGAGGTCATACGTACATACAGGCTTATTTCATCGCCACTTTTACCAAAAGGATACCCACTACCATCTAAGCGCTCATGGTGAAAGCCTGCAATATCAACGGCAATACCACTGAGACCAGACTGCTCTAATATTTCTTTGCTAAAGCGCGCATGATTTTGAACGAGTTGGTACTCTTCATCAGTCAATTTACCTGGTTTATTGAGTATTTTATCGGGGATATTAATTTTGCCGATATCATGAAGTAATGCACCGGTGGCAAGTTCTTGAATAATCGATTTTTCGATACCTAAATGCTTTGCAAAAATGCTGATCAAAATAGACACGTTGATTGAATGCTCAAGTAAGTAAGCATCTTTTTCTCGCATGCGAGTGATACAGGTTAATGCATCTTGATTTCTAAACACAGAATCGATAAAACCGCTTGCTAGCTCTTGAAAAGGGGCAACATCAATTTTGTTTCCTTCTCGAATGTCTGCAAATGCTTTGCTTTGGAGTGATTTGGCTTCTGTATAAAGACTATTTGCTTTTGTCATCTCTGCCGACATACTGTGCGTAGTGTGCCATGGATCGAATGGCTCAGAAGAGACGGCTGGTGCTGCAGGTTTTGGTTTTTCAGTGATTTTATTGTCACTATCAAGATTTAGCGTTTTATCAGGATCGATTTCAATTTCTAAAATACCAGCTTGCTTAAGCTTATCAATACTGCCTTGTGTTTTTACCCAACCTTGGTTTTTTATACGGATCTTGCCTGTCTGTTTTGTCACGCCGTGAACAAACATGCCAGGTTTAAGTTGATTGATAGGGAGTGTTTTCAAGGCCTTTACTTCTGCTCAGATACAATACTATTAAACTAGCAGAAAATGTGTATTTCAGTAAATATTAATAGTACTTAATGGTGTTTTAAACTGCAGGGCAACCTTAAAAGCGACTATAAAAAAAAGCCCCCAGCTGATAAGCTGGAGGCCCTTAGAAGTGACAATAAGTTAGATAAACTTATTTACTCGTCGTCTTCAACCAATGTCATAAGTGATGTGTTACCACCTGACGCTGTCGTGTCGATACTGATTGTTTTCTCAGTTAGTAGACGTTTGATTAGCGTATCGTAGTACTCAGAGCTAATTACCGGCAGGATTGCACCTTTACGTTGTGCTAACTGCTGGCTGAAATAGCCTAAGCGAGATGAACGCGCGGCAACAACGGCACCAGCAAGATGAGGATGCGCTAAAATAGCTTGTAACTGATTAGGTTTAGCTACTTGGAATACACCCTCTGCAATACCTGTTGAGATAAACTTATCTTTAAACGCCACAGCTTCGTCATAGAACAACTCTGAAGCAACAGTGATAACAGTATTACCAGCCGCAAGTGCAGTGATAATAGAAATTGCCCAGAAGTTAAATGACGTACTCTTATCTGCATAACATACTACGCAACCACGTGGTTCTAAGTGTAGCGTGTTTGACTCACCCGTAGGCCCAGGCAACACGGTGTGTTTACGCATGTGCTTTTCAAGACGGTTAAGCTGCGCACGTGCATCAGCAAGGGTTAATGCTAAGTCATCAGCAAGCTCATCAATGATTTCAACGGTTGCAACTTTAGCAAGTAATTGACGCACAGCCGAAACTCGGTCATTTAACGGTGTTGAACGCCAGATCTTCTCATCACGTAATGAGTTTTCCATTAACTTAGCAACTTGCTCAGCCGCACCTGAATAGTGGTGAGTATCTAGCTCATCAGGTGTTAGGTTTGTCATTTGCACGTTATCTGGTGATGCTTTCTCTTTCACTAGACGTTGTAAGTAGTTAGGGCCACCTGCTTTCGGACCAGTACCTGATAGACCACGACCACCAAAAGGTTGAACGCCAACAATCGCACCAATCATGTTACGGTTGATGTAAACGTTACCTGCACGCGACATTTTCGCTAAGTATTCACAACGCTCTTCGATACGTGAATGCACACCCATCGTTAAGCCAAAGCCAGTGCCATTGATTTGATCAATCACGTTATCAAGCTCTGTACCTTTGAAACGGATGATATGTACACACGGGCCAAATACTTCACGTTTAAGCACAGATAAGTCTTTGATCTCATATAGACGAGGAGCAAAGAAATAAGCGCCATTTTCGTTGTTATCAGGAATTTCACACTCATAATGAAGTGTTGCGTTACCTTTTAGGTATTCAACATGTTCATTTAAATTTTTCAGTGCTTTTTCGTCGATTACAGGACCAATGTCAGTCGAAAGTAACGAAGGATCGCCAACATGTAGCTCTTTTAATGCGCCTTTAAGCATTTCGATGATGCCATCAGCAACATCTTCTTGTAAGAACAACACACGAAGTGCAGAACAACGTTGACCGGCACTTTGGAAACCTGAGCTGATCACATCGTCAACAACTTGCTCTGGTAGAGCTGTTGAGTCAACGATCATACAGTTTTGACCACCGGTTTCAGCAATTAGTGGTACTTGAATATCGTTACGCGCAGCAAGTGTTTGCGAAATAAGCGTACCTGTTTCTGTTGAACCTGTGAACATAACAGCTTGAATTCGCTCATCAGGAACAATTGTTTTACCTACATCGCTACCACGTGCGATAACAGGTTGTACAACGTGCTCAGGTAAACCAACAGATAACATAAGCTCGATAGTACGTAAGGCAATTAAGCTTGTTTGCTCAGCTGGTTTTGCAATAACTGTGTTACCAGTCACGATCGCTGCAGCAACTTGGCCTAAGAAGATAGCTAATGGGAAGTTCCATGGGCTGATACATAAGATCACACCACGTGCTTCAAAACGCTCATCTTGTGCTAATTCTTCAGCTCGAGCTGCGTAATAGCGGCAGAAATCAACGGCTTCACGAACTTCATCAATACCATCTTTGGTAATTTTACCCGCTTCTTTAATACAGATAGCAACTAGCTCATCGTGATGACGTTCTAGAATATCAGCAATACGGCGTAGTAAGTTAGCACGCTCTTTAACCGGCGTTTGTGACCATGATTCAAATGCTTTTTCTGCATTTTCTAATAATGCTGTCATCTCTTCGGAAGAGTGAAGTTTTACATGACCAATCACTTCTTTGTGATTTGCTGGATTCTTCACTGCTAGAGAGCCTTCAGGCACATCATTTAAATCAATACGATGCTCTGCAAACCATGCATCTAGATTTTCTTTAAATGGAGTGATGACATTGATATCAGTTAAGTCCATGCCTTTTGAGTTAGCACGTTCTTCACCATATAAATCAATTGGCATTTTAATTTGCGTGTTGTACTTGTTACGTAAACCTTGCAGTGTTTCTACTGGGTCAGGTAAAAGTGACTCAACAGGCTTAGTGGTATCAACAATCGCATTTACGAATGATGAGTTAGCACCGTTTTCTAATAAACGACGAACTAAGTATGCAAGTAAGTCTTCGTGTTGACCAACAGGCGCATAAACACGACATTGAATTTTTTCTTGGGTTACGATTTGGTCGAATAACGACTCACCCATACCGTGTAGGCGTTGGAATTCAAAGCCTTCGTGGTCGCCTTTAGCAACTTCTAAAATAGTTGCTGCAGTGTAAGCATTGTGTGTTGCAAATTGCGGGTAAAGCACATCACGTGCTTCAAGTAGCTTGATAGCACAGGCTTTGTAAGAAACGTCAGTTGTCGCTTTACGAGTAAATACAGGGTAGTGATCTAAACCATCTTGCTGAGTAGTTTTGATTTCTGTATCCCAGTATGCACCTTTAACAAGGCGAACCATTAATTTACGGCCAACGCGACGAGCAAGATCAGCAACCCACTCAACCACAAAAATAGCGCGTTTTTGGTATGCTTGAACAGCTAAACCAAAACCATTCCAGTTACCTAAATCGTCATCACTAAATACAGCTTCAATAACATCTAGTGAGATATCTAAACGATCAGCTTCTTCAGCATCAACAGTGAAGCCGATGTCGTAGCTTTTCGCTGCAAGGGCAAGTTCTTTTAACTTAGGTACGATTTCAGCGATTACGCGCTCGCGATGAGTGAATTCATAGCGTGGGTGAATTGCAGAAATCTTAACTGAGATACCTGGGCTCTTGATAGGACCACGGCCATTTGCCGCTTTACCAATTGCATGGATAGCCGTCATGTAGCTGTTGAAGTAACGCTCTGCATCTTTCATTGTGCGAGCACCTTCACCTAGCATATCGTATGAGTAAACGTAGCCTTTTTGTTCTTTATCTGCCGCACGTTCAATCGCTTCGTCAATGGTACGACCCATAACGAATTGCTTACCCATGATCTTCATCGCGAAGTTCACAGATTTACGAATAACAGGCTCACCTAAGCGACCAATGGTCTTTTTCAGCACACCAAATTGTTGTTCTTTAGATTTGTCGCTGTAGTTAACCATTTTACCAGTTACTAACAGACCCCAAGATGATGCATTTACAAATAATGAGTCACTGCTACCTAAGTGCGAACTCCAGTCACCTTTAGCAAGCTTGTCACGAATTAGCGACTCTTGCGTTGCTTTATCTGGTACGCGTAGTAGTGCTTCAGCTAGACACATTAAAACAACGCCTTCTTCACTTGATAGTGAAAATTCGTTAAGTAGTGCATCTACACCGCTTTGACCATCCTGATCGCGACGGATATTTAAAACCATTTGACGAGCACGTTCCCACGCTCGGCTACGCGCTTTCACGCCTACTTCAGCCAAAGGCAAAATATGATCAATTACCGCGTTTTCATCAATACGGTAAAAATCACGGATTTTTTGTCTTATTGGACATTCAGTTGTCAAATCGCCATTAAATAGCATATGTAACCCTCTGGTGTGTGGAGTCGAGAAATACAATTAACGCATTTCTTGCCATTGATATATTTCGTGCATTCTAATTAAAATCCAGCAGAATATGCTGGTTATATTTTTCGATTTACGATAATTTACAGGGCATACCGTTAACTTAGCCGCATAAAATTCTGTTATGACTAGTCCGAATAGATTACGCATGTTAGATCGCATCGATTTAGCAATTTTAGACGCTCTGCAAAAAAATGGCAGAATATCTAATGTGAACCTGGCAAAACAGGTAAATTTAAGCCCAAGTCCATGTCTTGACCGTGTAAAGCGTCTTGAACAAGAGGGCTATATTGAAGGCTATTATGCCAAGCTAAGTGAAGCAAAACTAAATCAAAGTTTATTAGCACATGTACAGGTATCACTTGTCACATCGAATACATCGGTGTTTAAAGTATTTCGCGAATATATTTTAAATATCCCACAAGTTGTTGAGTGCGATATGGTCGCAGGTGGCTACGATTACTTATTAAAAGTACGAGTTTCAGATATGGATGAATATCGTCAGGTATTGGGTGATTTAGTTGATATACCGGGGGTAGGCACCCATCACACTTATATGGTGATTGAGAAAATCAAGCAAGACAGTGGTTTGCTCTTTGATATCTAAATTAAGCAGACAATAAAAAAGCACCTAACGGTGCTTTTTTATTGTTGATAGATTATGCCCAGCCATCATATCGCTTACGGCGCGACAACATAATGGTAAGGATAATACCTAACAATAAACCAATAAATGCAATTGCGCCGCCATAGGTAAGTAGCTGACGTTTTTCTTTTGCACTGGCTGTTTGTTTAGCGTTGCGCTCAGATTCAATTGTGTTTTTAAGCGCTTGGATTTGCTCACTTAGTGCTTGATTTTGCTCTGTGAGGGTTTTATTTTGCTCTTGTAACTGAGGCAGTTCAATTTCTGCTTGGCGTAGTTGCTCTTGCATTAAAGTCATATCATTACTTAATGCTTGAAACTGCTGTTGAATACCTGCATTTTCAGTCACAAATTTTGCTTCTACCCAACCTTCACGATCTTTGTCGTCACGGATTTTAAAATAACCATTATCTTCAGCTGACAGTAAAGTAACTTGAGTACCTGCATCAACCGAACCTAAAATACGGTAGTTTTTACTCGGACCAGAGTGCATAAAGGTGTAGAGGTTATCGACTATGTATGCGGTGTTTTCGTTACTGCTTGGCGCTTCTTCTGCGTAACTAATAAAAGAGGTGGCCGCTAGGAGCAACCCAAAAATACACTGTTTTAACATCAATCTACCTTGTTAACGTAACCATTGCCTAGAAATGGCCAAATTTATAATTTCTTTATGTATAGAGATAGTAGGGATTTCAACTATTAATAGCAAGGAAGATATTGTAATCCATAGCCAAGCTCAAGATTAAAATTCAGGAAAAAGTTTGCATTAAGTAGCTGCTTTGTTTATTTTGATCACTTAATTATTTTAAATGTACTCCGCAAAGCGAATGGATACTGAGATAGAACTGAAGTTTTTGGTGTCAGATGCCGTTGTTCCACTGATCCCCGCATTAATTACTCAATTTGCAAAAACCGTTACAAACAAGCCCTCACGTAGCTTACAAAATGCTTATTACGATACACCAAGCCGAGAATTGCGCGCATTAGATATTGGTTTACGTACGCGTTGCTGCGATAACCAATGCGAGCAAACCATTAAGCTTGCAGGCGAAGTGGTTGGTGGTTTACATCAACGCCCTGAATACAACTTACCGCTTGAGGGTACACGCCCTGATTTACTTGCTTTTGATGCTGCAATTTGGCCGCATGGTATGCAAGTTGGGTCAATAGCCGATAACCTATACCCAATTTTTAGTACTAATTTTATTCGCCGTACATGGTTAATCGAAACTGACAGCGGTGCACAGATTGAAGTAGTGCTTGATAAAGGTGAGATTTCTGCGTCGGGCAAAGTTGAACCCATTTCTGAACTAGAAGTTGAGCTAGTAGAAGGTAGTCGCCAAGAGTTATTTGCTTTAGCCGATAAGCTAGTGCGCGAAAGTAATGTGCGTTTAGGCTTATACTCAAAAGCAGCTCGTGGTTATCGCCTTGCTGATGACAATCCGTTAAAAGCAAGCAAATCAATTGGTTTTGTGCCGTTAAAGCGTGATGCAACGCAAGAGCAAGCGCTTATAGAAAGCATCAACTATGCAATTCGCTTTGTGCAAAAACATGAAGCTTGTTACTTCATCAAGCCAAGCCTAAAAACCCTTAAACGTGTGACCGATGGAATTCGTTTGATTCGCCACACCTTCTGGTTGTTTGATGACATAGTAAGTAAAGATGACACTGATTTATTACGTACAGAGCTAAAATGGCTGCTAAGCGAACTAGCGTGGGTAGAAAATGCAATTCAGTTAAAAACCTACACGTCTAAACGCCACGCTTATTATAAAAAAATTAATAGTGCGCCAGAACTCACGCAAGTTATCAACGACTTAAAACAGTTACAACCAAGCATCGAAGATGTACAAGAGCTGTTTCATAGTACTCGCTATAATCGTTTATTGTTACAACTAACTACATGGTTGATAGAAAAACAGTGGCGTAAATCATGGGGACAAGCTGAGTTTAAAGCGGCTGAAGAGCCCGTTGCTGATATTGCAAAGCGATTATTTGCAAAAGATTGGCACGATATGCATGAGCTCATTCCAGAGCAAAAAGTGTTTACAGACAAAGATTACTTAGCACTGCGCACGCGCCTAGAAAACTCTCTGCTTAGTGGAAATTGTTTAGGAGCGCTATTTAACAAAGACGACCGTAGTGAGTTTCGTATTCCATGGTTAGATATCTCTCATGGTATTTATGAACTAAGTACACTTGAGTATCTAAAACAGCTGTGTGCTGGTCATGAAGATTTAGAACTTGCAAAAATACAGTCTTGGTTGGATCAAAAATCTGAATTTTTAGTAAGTGCAATGGAGCAAAGCCGTCACGCTACATTTGACACAGACCCTTACTGGCTATAAATAAAGTGCGTCGTTGCTTAATAGTTGGGTTAGCTTGGCTGAGTTTATCTGCCTGTGCTAACCCAATTGAATGGCAAGTCTACAAGCAACAAGACGACATCAAGGTTAGTTATAAAAAGCATGACACCGGCATTATAGAAATTAATGCTTCTGTGCTGGTTAAAAACGCCAAAGCGAGTGACTTTATGGCGTTATTAAGTGATACAGAAAACGCGCCTAATTGGCTCGAAAACGTGAAAAGCGTAACCTTAATGGAGCGCTTAAGTCCCTCAGAAACTCTTGTTTATACCCACTTTAATTCGCCTTGGCCGGTATCAGATCGAGACTTGGTGAGTTACTCTTGTTATCGCGCTTTAGCTGAGCATAAAACTGAGCTACAAATTAAAAGCCAGCCCTATGCAAAAGCAGAAGTGGCAGGGGTTGTACGAATTAAAAACCTCACTGCATATTGGCGCTTAGAACAGCAACAAAATGATTTATTAGTGAGCCATCAAGCTTATGCAGATCCGAGTGGCTCTATCCCTTATTGGTTAAGTAACAAAGTGTCATTAAAAAGTGTTTATAAAACACTACAATCGCTCAGAGAGCAGTTAACTAATAATCAGTTTTCGCGCACCAAAACCAGCAGCATCCCCGGTAATTGCTAGCAATTAAAACAAGGGTCTTATGGTGACAGTGCAAGAGTTTATTATTATGATCAGGTTAATTCTGAGGCAGTAGGTAAAAAATGAAAGAACCAAAAATCCCCCTGGTCAATAAGCCAAATGGCCTTGGTGTTGGACGCATTTTAAAAGCAACTAAATGCTCGATTAAAGGCTTTAAAGCGGCGTTTAAAGAAGAGTCTGCATTTCGTTCTGAAATTTATTTAGGACTGTGTTTGTTACCCTTGTCGGTCGTATTGGCGCAGTCACTTAATCACTGGTTAGTGTTGTTTATTCCCTATTTATTATTATTAATCGTCGAGTTACTTAACTCATCAATAGAAGCGCTGACTGACCGAGTTGGCATTGAGTATCATGTATTATCTGGGCGAGCCAAAGATATGGCCTCTGCGGCAGTGACATTGTCGCTGGTGGTTTTAGCCTTGGTATGGGGTGTGGCTGTTTACGAGAAAATAGTTTCCTACCTTTAAATCAAACACAAAAAAAGCGCCAAACGGCGCTTTTTTCATTTTTCTAACCTATTACAGGCCAGCAGCTGCGCGAAGTGCGTCTGCTTTGTCTGTGCTTTCCCAAGGGAACTCATTACGACCGAAGTGACCGTAAGCCGCTGTCGGTTGATAGATAGGACGCTCAAGATCAAGCATTTGGATTAAGCCGTAAGGGCGTAGGTCGAAGTGCTCACGCACTAATTCGATTAGACGTGCTTCATCTAATTTACCTGTACCAAATGTTTCGATGCTGATAGATGTTGGCTCTGCAACACCGATAGCGTAAGAAACTTGTAGTTCACACTTGTCAGCAAGACCAGCAGCAACCACGTTTTTAGCAACGTAACGTGCAGCATATGCAGCTGAGCGGTCAACTTTTGATGGATCTTTACCAGAGAAAGCACCACCACCGTGACGAGCCATACCACCGTATGTATCTACGATGATTTTACGGCCTGTAAGACCACAGTCACCCATAGGGCCACCGATTACGAAACGGCCAGTTGGGTTGATGAAGAACTTAGTCGCGCTTGAGATAAGCTCAGCAGGAAGAACCGGCTTAATGATAGTTTCCATTACCGCTTCAACTAAGTCGTTTTGTGAGATTGAATCACAGTGTTGAGTTGAAAGAACAACTGCATCAATACCAACAGGCTTGCCATTTTCGTATGCAAACGTTACTTGAGATTTTGCATCTGGACGTAACCAATTAAGCTCACCGCTCTTACGAACTTCAGCCTGACGCTGAACTAGACGATGTGAATAAGTGATTGGTGCAGGCATTAAAACGTCAGTTTCATTACATGCATAACCGAACATTAAACCTTGGTCACCAGCGCCTTGGTCTTCTGGACGAGCACGGTCAACACCTTGGTTAATATCTGGAGATTGTTTACCGATAGTGTTTAGGATTGCACACGAGTCAGCATCGAAACCCATGTCTGAGTGCGTGTAACCGATTTCACGTACAGTTTTACGTGTAATTTCTTCGATATCTACCCAAGCGCTAGTAGTGATTTCACCACCAACCATAACCATACCAGTCTTTACGTATGTCTCACATGCAACACGGGCATGAGAATCTTGCTCTAAGATAGCATCTAGAACCGCGTCAGAGATTTGGTCCGCGATTTTATCCGGATGACCTTCAGAAACAGATTCAGAAGTAAATAAATGTTTTGCCATTGTATTTCTGCTCACAAATATTGCGCTCCACAAACGTCGGTAATAGCGCTAAAAAAATAAGGGGCGTATTTTATCTAAAACAAATATGTTTGCATAGTAATTTTACGCCTAGACGTCCATTTAAAATTACTAATAACGTATTGTTCTTAACAAACGCCCATAAACGGTGCATTTAATGCGGATTTTTAATTGCACTGTACCCTTACAATAAGTAAGAATGGAGCTTCATAAACAACCAGCGCAAATACATAAAGGTAGGAGAATTCATGCCATCACGCAAAGAACTTGCAAATGCTATTCGCGTCTTATCAATGGACGCAGTACAACAGGCCAAATCTGGCCACCCTGGCGCCCCTATGGGCATGGCAGATATCGCAGAAGTACTATGGCGCGATTATCTAAAGCACAACCCTACGAATCCAGAGTGGGCAGACCGCGATCGATTTATTCTTTCGAATGGTCACGGTTCAATGCTGATCTATTCTCTACTGCACTTAAGTGGCTATGACTTACCACTCGAAGAAATTAAAAACTTCCGCCAAATGCACTCAAAAACACCGGGCCACCCAGAATATGGTTATGCGCCTGGTATTGAGACCACTACGGGTCCATTAGGTCAAGGGATCACAAATGCTGTGGGCATGGCAATTGCCGAGAAAGCACTTGCTGCACAGTTTAACCGTGAAGGCCACGATATTGTTGATCACTACACCTATGCATTTATGGGTGATGGCTGTTTAATGGAAGGTATTTCTCACGAAGCCTGTTCATTAGCCGGTACATTAGGCCTAGGTAAACTAGTTGCGTTTTGGGATGACAATGGCATCTCAATTGATGGTGAAGTAGAAGGGTGGTTCAGTGACGATACACCAGCGCGCTTCAAAGCATACGGTTGGCACGTAGTAAGCGATGTAGACGGTCATAACCCTGATGCAATTCGCGCCGCTATCGAAGAAGCACGTAGCATTACTGATAAACCATCACTAATTTGCTGTAAAACAATCATTGGTTACGGTTCACCTAATAAATCAGGTAGCCACGACTGTCACGGTGCACCACTAGGTGAAGACGAAATCAAAGCATCTCGTGAGTTCCTAGGTTGGACAGGTGATGCATTTGAAATTCCAGCTGAAATCTACAGCGAGTGGGATGGCAAAGAAAAAGGTAAGCAACTAGAAGCTAGCTGGGATGAAAAATTTGCCGCTTATGCAAGTGCATACCCAGAGCTTGCAGCTGAGTTTAAACGCCGTACAAACGGTGAGCTACCAGCTGATTGGGCTGAAAAGTCACAAGCTTACATCGAAGAGCTACAAGCAAACCCTGCAAACCCTGCAACACGTAAAGCATCACAAAATGCACTAAACGCGTTTGGTCCGTTACTACCAGAATTCATGGGCGGTTCTGCTGACCTTGCTGGTTCTAACTTAACACTTTGGGATGGCTCAAAAGGCTTAGAAGCAAACGATGCAAGTGGTAACTACATTTTTTACGGCGTACGTGAATTTGGTATGTCAGCGATTATGAATGGTATTGCACTGCATAAAGGTTTTATTCCTTACGGTGCTACATTCTTAATGTTCATGGAATACGCACGTAACGCAGTACGTATGGCTGCACTAATGAAGCAACCAAGTATCTTCGTATACACGCACGATTCAATTGGTCTAGGTGAAGATGGTCCGACGCACCAACCAGTAGAGCAAATTGCAAGCATGCGTTTAACGCCTAACCTAGTGAACTGGCGTCCATGTGACCAAGTAGAGTCTGCGATTGCATGGCAACAAGCTATCGAGCGTAAAGATGGCCCAACGTCACTTATTTTCACTCGTCAAGGCCTTGAGCAACAAGCGCGTACTGCACAGCAGTTAGCTGATGTGAAAAAAGGTGGTTACGTACTTAGCTGTGACGGTGAGCCAGAGCTTATCCTTATTGCAACAGGTTCTGAAGTACAGCTTGCACAAGATGCAGCTGCAGAGCTTCGTTCACAAGGTAAAAAAGTACGTGTGGTATCTATGCCTTCAACAGACTTATTTGATGAGCAAGACGCTGCATATAAAGAAAGCGTACTACCAGCAAGCGTAACACGCCGCGTAGCAATCGAAGCGGGTATCGCAGACTACTGGTACAAATATGTAGGCCTAAATGGCGCAGTAGTTGGTATGACGACCTTCGGTGAGTCAGCTCCTGCAGGCGAGCTATTCAAGCACTTTGGTTTCACTGTTGAAAACATCGTAAACAAAGCAAACGCCTTGTTCTAAGCTTTAGCCGCTAAAATTTAAAAGCCCGCCCTATGTAAGCATAGCGCGGGCTTTTTGTGTTTTATCCGATTGTTTGTAAGATCTTGTAGGCATGAAACTTGTTTCGCGGGGACCGTTAGCTATAAGTTTAAATTGTGCATGCTGGGTAGCGGTGAGTTGCAAATGTAAAGTTATTTTTTAATAAACATTAGATTAAGGTTTGTCATAGTCAAGAAACAGTGAAGGGTAATTTGATAAAGAGTGATCGGTAGCGATTAACAATAAGTCTAAATCTTTACAAAGTTGCAATCCCAATTTTGACATTACTTTTAAGCATTCAATTTGCATGCATTTTTCTGCATACTCCTCGAAACGAGTTTCAGTTTCAATATATCTTATATTGCCTACTACTAATGCCCAGTTGAGCCAGAGTTTGGATAAACATTGTTTGTACATTATTTGGTTTTCTTGAAATTTAGTTTTATCTGCTGTGTAAATATTTATAGCATCTTCAAGCGCATTTCCTAAAGTTATTGATTGACTGGGGTTATCTGTTTGAATAGTGAAATTCAATGACTGATTAACTAATTCAGTATAGTAGTCGATATTTTTGGATAGTTTTGCTATTTCCGCTCTTTCTATTAAATCTAGTTGAATCTCATTTTGATGGTTTTGAAGGTTTAACTGCTTATGTTGTATTTTTGTTTGTTTTAACATAATAGCAGCCTGCATAAAAATAACACTCAGTGTTAATATACTTAAAATTGGGGTATAGACTCCTCCGAAAAATGACCCTAATTCGGACCACTGCGAAATACTTGGATAAAAACCAATTCCAAAATTTGATGTGAAGAGTATTACAGGTAATGCTAAAATAAAAATGATAAACAGGAAAAGGTATACTTTCTTATTTTTGTAAATATCTGTCACTTTTCAATAGCCCATTTCTTTTTTAAATATTATTTTAACTTAATAGATTAATTTCGTTTTCGCAATCTATCGTTTATAACCATGAGTTAAAAAGCTCTTGGCTTATCTTCTAATTAATTCTTAACCTCTTGACGCGCTAAAGCACGATCTACAATGTTGCCTAGCGCCTAAACCTCTTGAACATTTTTCATTTCATTTATATTGCATGCCTTACGTGCTTAAGGCACTGTATTTATCCAATAAATGATAATTAAATACAGGAGTGAGGATGTCTCAGTTTGATAATGTAAGTGTGCTGAAAAAAGCCAATGTGTATTTTGACGGTAAAGTGTCTAGCCGTACTGTGGTATTTGCTGATGGCAGCACGAAAACGTTAGGCTTTATGCAACCGGGTGAGTTTGAGTTTGCAACAAGCCAAAAAGAGTTGATGGAGCTTAACGGTGGCAGTTGGCAAGTGCTATTACCCGGTGAGAGCGAATGGCAAACGATGCAAGCAGGGGAGTCATTTACAGTTGATGCGAATGTGAGCTTTCAAGTAAAAGTGAGCGAGTTTGCAGATTACTGTTGCTCGTACACTTAATGAACTGTTGTTAACCTTTATAAAAAGCCCGTGTGATGCGGGCTTTTGCATATTTTATCCGCAACGCATGATCTAAATCATCTGTGGTTACAATCAATTACTAATTATCTGCAATTTTCGCTTGTGTTAATTCAATTCGCCCCCAATACTAACTGTGAGGTAACAAGAAAAAAGGATACCCTATGAAGATTAATATTTCTGGTCATCATGTTGACGTTACTGAGGCTGTTAGAGCTCATATCAACGAGAAGTTCTCGAAAATTGCTAGCCATTTTCCATCATTAATATCTCTCGATATTATTCTTTCAAAAGAGCATCACAAATACCAAGCTGAGATAAGCACGACCTATGAAGGCGCACGCTTATCAGTAAAAGGTGAAGACGAGGTGATGTACCCAGCAATTGCAAATGCTGCAAAAAAACTAGATGCATCATTGAAACATCGTAAAGGGCAAATGAAAGCCAAACTACACGAAAAGCCGGTCAGTACAACTCCGGAAATTGCCCACGAAATTATTCAGGAAATGGATTTAACTTAATTTTACTTAATAAAGTGCCGCGCTAGGTTTAGCTAGAATCTAGCGTTTACAATCAAACTAAGAAAGCCAACCGTTGTGAAACGTTTGGCTTTTTTGGTTTTAATATTCAGCCGTCAGATTGAAGTTCCAAAAGTTAGCGAGTTACTTGATTCGTTAGCTAACTTGCTAACGTGCTCTGCTTCCAATCTCACCTAAAACGCTGTAAGTTGCTTGTTACTAAGAATAAAACACACAAAGCATATGCAATCAGCAGTATCAAATTGGCAATCTAAATTAAATGCATTAGGGCCGGGTATTTTAATGGCCACAGCTGCCATTGGTGGCTCACACTTAGTGGCATCAACACAAGCCGGGTCGTTATTCGGTTGGCAATTATTTTGGCTAATCATAGTAGTTAATGTATTGAAGTACCCATTCTTTCGATTTGGCATGGAGTACACCCTTGCGACCAAACAAAGTTTAGTTGAGGGCTACAAGCAAAAAGGGCCGGGGTATTTCTATAGTTTTATTGCGCTTAATATTGTTGCCGCTGTGGTGAACACCGCTGGGGTTTTGTTATTAACGGCCAGCCTGCTGCACTACGCATTGCCTATCACTGTTTCTGTAACGCTATTATGCTGGCTGATTTTAGCTGTGTGTTTGCTTATTTTGTTGTTGGGGCATTTTAAGGCGCTCGATAATGTTTCAAAGCTAATTATGGGGCTGTTAACGGTTACCACCTTAGCTGCGTTAGTTGTC
Source organism: Pseudoalteromonas sp. APAL1 (assembly GCF_021532475.1). Taxonomy (NCBI): domain Bacteria; kingdom Pseudomonadati; phylum Pseudomonadota; class Gammaproteobacteria; order Alteromonadales; family Pseudoalteromonadaceae; genus Pseudoalteromonas; species Pseudoalteromonas sp. APAL1. The sequence continues at coordinate 18,717 of NZ_JAKGAW010000002.1, forward strand.
GCTATTAATAATGGTCCTATGGCTCCTGTTGACTACGTGGGCCCGTCGCCTTATGAGCTTGCCATGCTTGGCTTTATGGTGGCGCTTATGGGCTGGATGCCTGCTCCTATCGAAATATCAGCAATTAGCTCACTGTGGCTAAAAGAAAAGCAGCACCAACAAGCGCTGACAAAACAACAAGGCTTGTTTGATTTTAATTTGGGTTACTGGCTTACCGCAGCACTTGCATTAGTATTTTTCTCACTAGGTGTATTAGTGCAATACGGTCAAGCCCAGGCTGTGCAATTAGGTGGCGTTGCCTTTGCAAAGCAGCTAATTGATATGTACGCCCTCACTATGGGCGAGTGGGCAAGGCCACTGGTTTCAGGTATCGCTTTTTTATGTATGTTTGGCACCACGCTAACAGTGCTTGATGGCTACGCCAGAACATTAAATGAGTCGCATAAACTGCTACCGATTAAACAGTCTAAACACAGTTTAAATATGTGGTTATTACTGCAAGCATTTGCTGGCATGGCTGTGATTTTATTCTTTAAATCGGCCCTAGGCCCAATGCTTACTTTTGCAATGACCCTCGCTTTTGTCACGACCCCTGTCTTTGCGTGGCTGAACTTTAGCTTAGTGCGCTCAGAAGCCAGTATTCATCACTCAACCTTACTTCGCATATTGAGCTGGTTAGGCTTAGCTTATTTGGTGGGCTTTGCGCTGGTGTTTTTGGTTTGGAAGATAATGTAAAGGGAGCTGTCAGCTTTCAGCCGTCAGTTTATAGCTGATCGAGAAGGGGCTTAGTTATTTGTGTTTATAAACAATTGTAACTTTACATTCATGTCTCGGTTTTTATGCTGTTTGACGGCTCTAACTCAATTCCCTAATTGCATTACTAATCCCATCTAGCGTGAGTGGATACATACGGTTATCCATTAACTGCTTTATAAAATCAATTGATTGATAATAGCGCCAGTGTTCAACGGGTTGCGGGTTGAGCCAAGCGACTTTATCAAAGTGATTAGTTATGCGGTTTAGCCAAGCGCTGCCGGGTTCTTCATTCCAATGCTCAACGCTGCCACCGGGGTAGGCGATTTCGTAGGGGCCCATGGTGGCATCGCCAACAAAGATCACCTTGTAGTCGCTGGTGAACTTGTTAATCAAGGTCATGGTATCAATTACGTTTGAGTGACGACGCTGATTATCTTGCCAAACATGCTCATACAAACAGTTATGAAAATAGTAAAACTCTAGGTGCTTAAATTCGCTATGAGCGGCGCTAAATAGCTCTTCGCAGGTATGAATGTAATCATCCATTGAACCGCCGATATCAAACAGCATCAATACTTTTACTGCATTGTGGCGCTCAGGTGCCATTTTTACATCGAGCATGCCGCCTTGCTTTGCAGTTGCGCGGATGGTTTCGGTTAAATCGAGAGTATCGCTGGCGCCAGTACGGGCAAATTTACGCAGTTTTTTTAGGGCAAGTTTAATGGTGCGTGAGCCAATTTCACGGTCGCTATCAAGGTTACGGTAGCTGCGCTTATCCCATACTTTAACGGCACGGCGATGTCGGTTACCGTCTTGACCAATGCGCACACCTTCAGGGTTATAACCATAGGCGCCAAATGGTGAAGTGCCACCGGTACCGACCCATTTATTCCCCCCCGCATGGCGCTTTTGCTGCTCTTCAAGGCGCAGCTTGAGGGTTTCCATGAGTTTATCAAGGCCGCCCATGGCTTGTAATTGCGCTTTTTCTTCTTCGCTTAAGTGCTTTTCAAACTCTTTACGCAGCCAATCATCAGGCAAGGCATGTTGCTGTTTTAAGCTTTCGAGCAGATCAAGGTCGGCCACGCCACTAAAGTAATCAGCAAAGGCTTTATCAAAGCGATCAAAGTGGGTTTCATCTTTAACCATGATGGTACGCGCTAAGTAATAAAACGCGTCAACGTCGGCAAAAATAACCCCTTGCTTGAGCGCATTGATCAAATCAAGTAGTTCTCGCAAACTAACAGGTAAGCGGTATTCGCGAAGCTTAAAGAAAAACGCAATTAACATCTTAACGGCGGCTCATAAACGCAAGTTTTTCGATTAAGCTAATGTCTTGCTCGTTCTTTAATAACGCGCCAAACATTGGCATTAAACCGCCTTTTTGGCTTTTATCATGCAGTGTTTTAGCGTCTATATCTTCAGCCATCAGTAGCTTTAACCAATCGAGTAATTCACTGGTAGATGGTTTTTTCTTAATGCCATTAACTTCACGTAGATTAAAGAACACCTCAAGTGCTTGGCGTACTAAGTCTTGTTTAACATGCGGGTGATGCACATCGATAATTTGCGCCATTTCTTCACTACTAGGAAAATCAATGTAATGGAAAAAACAACGACGTAAAAAGGCATCTGGCAGCTCTTTTTCGTTATTTGACGTGATGATCACAATAGGACGTTGCTTAGCAACAACGCGCTCACCGGTTTCATAAACATGAAACTCCATTTTATCGAGCTCTAATAGCAAGTCGTTGGGAAATTCAATATCGGCTTTGTCAATTTCATCAATCAATAATACAGGGCGTTTGTTATGTTGCTCACCATAAGTAAAGGCTTGCCATAATTTCCCTTTTACAATGTAGTTGCTGATATCGTGCACACGCTCATCACCTAATTGACTGTCGCGAAGACGAGATACTGCATCATACTCATACAGGCCTTGTTGCGCTTTAGTGGTTGATTTGATGTGCCATTGAATTAGCGTGGTGTCTAAGCTTTTGGCAAGCTCTTCGGCCAGCATGGTTTTACCTGTGCCGGGTTCACCTTTTATAAGCAGGGGCTTTTCGAGCAAGATAGCTGCGTTAACCGCTTGTTTTAATGAATTACTGGCAATGTAGTTATCGGTTGAATTAAAAAGCACGATGTCACCTTATCTGGTCTGAGCAGTGATTAATAACGTCATGATGCCACAGTTAGTCGGCGTCTGAAAGGTATGCAAAGCGTGGTACGTTTTTACCCTCTACTGTGACCGTTTCTGTAAACATACTAAGCGGGCGTGCCCACATACCAAATTCTCCGTATAGCGCTTGGTAAATAACAAGTGGCTCATTGCTTTCGCTGTGTGTGGCAACATACTCTACTTTGTATTTTGGGCCTTTATAGTGTTGGTAAATGCCGGGTTTGATTGTCATGTGTTTATCTCGCATCTTGGAGTCATTTGGGTATAATTGCAGTTTGCACATTTTACCCTGAAACAAACTGCCTAAACTATGAATTATATTTCGTTAGATGAATACAAAAAAGCCTGGGTTTTTCGTCATAAAGATATGCCGATAAGCGCAGAAGATGCCGCACAAATAAAACCAATGACAGCTGAGCGTGCAGCGGTTTTATGGACCACTATGGTAAGCCGTGAGCATGATCACCCTGACTTTTTTGATAAAACAGATTGGTGCGGTAAAGATGACAGTTTTTCTGAAACTGTTAACTGGGAAAATGCATGGGAAGCGGGTGATGAGCAACTACCTGAAGAAATCCTTAACCATTTAGAGTGGGAAGCCAATACGACCGTGTATTTTTGTATGGCGCGCGACAATATTATCGAAACCAGCTTTGCCGTATTTAAGCGTTGTTGGCAAAACTTTATGTTTTTAGCCGATGGTAGTTTATTGCTAGGTAAAAAGCGTGATGCTGTGGTGCAGTTTTTAGAATCTGGTAATGCAAAACTGGGCAAAAAAGGCGCAGTAAAGTAGCGCTCAATAAACGCTCTATGCTATAAAACAGTCAAGCAATTGTTTTATAAGAGCGCGCATTGTCTATTTCTCATTCACAAAGTGAAACGTCACAACAAGCTGAAATTTGGCAAACAGATGCCGAACGAGCATTGTATGCACAGTTATGTAACGCGTTTTATGCTCGTGAGATCCCACGGTTAGTTGATGAACCTGATGCAGCAAGGCTAAAACGCTTATTAGCAAGTTTGCCTTACTACATAGAGCGTTTAGCGATGCGTATCGTAAGCGGTGATGCACCATTACAACTTGATTCGCAAAATGGTAGTTGGCTCGAGAAACAAAAGGCATCGCCTCCGGTCTACAGTAAAGAAGACTCAAAAAATTTTTACACTAAATATGCTAAGCGCGGGTTAATTGTTCCTGTGTTAATTAATGATGAGCAATGTACAAGGGTGCGCATAGACAGCTTAGATCAAGTAAGCGACAATAAGGTACATTGTAATGAGCTAGGTTGGTTTGATGTGTCGGGAGAGTCACTAGAACACATACCAGCGCAAATATTAAAGCCATCAAAATTGGTTATGACAGCTGCATGCTGTGGTCATCAGTGGCAATACAATAAGCGCATAACACCTAAGCGTTTGTCATTAAGAGAAATGCTACTAGCAAGTAATATAAATTGGCGTAATCTAAAACGCCCTTTGACTTAATTTAACCGCGAAGGAGTGTTCAATGCGGGTTTTTCAATTCGCCTTGTTATGTTTGGCATTATTTATTCAGTACCGTTTGTGGTTTGGCCATAATGGAGTGCAAGATTACACTCGTTTAAAACAAGCCGTAGCATCACATCAAGATACGAATGCTAAATTATTAAAACGTAATACGGTACTAAAAGCCGACATTAAAGATTTAAAGCTTGGTCAAGAGGGTATTGAAGAACGAGCGCGTAACGAATTAGGAATGATTAAACCTGGTGAAACCTTTATTCGAGTATTACCAGGTCAGCAGTATAATGAACAATAAACAAATTATTACCGCAATTGTTCCCGCTGCGGGAGTTGGGAGTCGAATGCAACATTCGGCGCCTAAACAATATATCGAGCTTGCGGGTAAAACTATTTTAGAGCATACCTTAAGCAAGCTTGCTGAGCTTGAATGCCTTAATACTATAAAAGTCGCTATTAGTGATGATGATGGCTATTTTGCCGATTTACCGTATATAGATACGCGAATTGAACGTGTGAGTGGTGGTAAAGAACGCGCCGATTCAGTGCTAAACGCCTTGCTATCACTTGCTGACAACCCACCTGACTGGGTACTTGTTCACGATGCGGCAAGGCCGTTAGTGTGCTTGGCAGATATTCAGCGTTTAATCGCTGAATGTACTGCTGCCAATGAAGGCGGTATTTTGGCATCAAAAGTAAAAGACACCATTAAGCGCGGTCATACCCACAGTGAGCAAACAGTGCCACGTGACGATTTATGGCAGGCGCTAACCCCTCAGTTTTTCCCTTACAAATTGCTGACCGATGCGCTATCAAATGCCCTTCAAAGTGGTGTGACTATTACTGATGAGGCATCGGCAATTGAATGGGCCAAACAGCCTGTTAAGCTGGTTGCTGGTCGCAGTGATAATATTAAAATCACCACCCCTGAAGATTTAGATTTAGCAGCATTTTTATTGCAAAAACAACAAAACGAGAGTACCTCATGATTCGAATTGGCCATGGCTTTGATGTACACAAATTTGGTGGCGAAGGGCCACTGGTGATTTGTGGTGAAAAAATTGATTATCCACAAGGCTTTTTAGCACATTCAGATGGTGATGTGGCAATTCATGCTTTATGCGATGCAATATTAGGTGCACTTGCAATGGGCGATATTGGCAAGCACTTCCCTGATACTGCTAGCGAATACGAAAATATTGATAGCCGAATTTTGCTACGCCACGTGGTTGGGCTTGCTAAAGAGCAAGGTTACGTTCTTGGCAATGCCGATGTCACGATTGTTGCTCAAGCCCCCAAAATGTTGCCACATATTCAAGCAATGCGTGAAAACTTATGCCAAGACCTTGAAGCAGATATTTTACAAGTGAATGTAAAAGCAACAACTACAGAGAAGTTGGGCTTTGAAGGTCGTAAAGAAGGTATCTCAAGCCATGCTGTGGTAATTATGAGAAAGCAAGATTGATGAGTGAACTAAATTACCTTTACGGCAAACCTCTTTCGAAAGCTGATTTTAAAACCACTGCCGAAGATTTTATGGTTGATGAAGACTTGGGCATTGAGTTTACAGGCTCTGGTGAGCATGTCTGCTTACAAGTGGTAAAAAAAGGTGAAAACACTCAGTTTGTTGCTAAACGTATTGCTGAAAAAGCCGGTGTTTCCCCGCGTGATGTGAGTTACGCGGGCTTAAAAGACCGTCATGGTGTATGTACACAATGGTTTAGTGTGCCAGTGCCAATTAAAAAGCATATTGAATTTAGTGAACTGAATAACGAGCAGTTTTTTGTTATTTCGCAACAGCGCCACAATCGCAAACTCAGAACCGGCTGCCATAAAGGCAACCGCTTCACCATCACTTTACGTAATGTGACTGAACCACTTGATATTTTATGCCGTATTAACGCGGTGCGTGCCGGTGTGCCTAATTACTTTGGTGAACAACGCTTTGGTCATGGTGGGCACAACCTTGAAATGGCAAAACGCATGTTTGCCGGAGAGCGTATTCGCGACAAAAAATTACGAGGTTTAGTGATCTCTGCAGCGCGCTCTTATGTGTTTAATGAAATTGTGAGCTTGCGCGTTGCTGAACATGGCCTTGCGAAAACCATGCACCGCGAAGTATTTATGTTAAGTGGCAGCAATGCCTTTTTTGAAGATAACATTAGCGACGATAATATTGCCCGCTTAGCGTCTGGCGATATCGTGATGTCGGCCCCTATGGTTGGTAAAGGTGAAAAAGGCCTTACCGAGGCCGAAAAAACGTGGCTCGAACCTTATCAGTCTTGGATAGCTGGCCTTAGCGAACTTGGTCTTAAAAACGAGCGTAGAATGTTACGCTTGATCCCAGATTCATTAGCGGTTGAAACCCTAGACGAGACAACATTAAAGCTGAGCTTTGGGTTACCAAAAGGGTGTTTTGCCACAGCCTTGTTGCGTGAGCTGGTGGACTATCAAGATGCCAGCCCAAAAGAACAAAAACAAAAGGATGCGTAGATGAAAATTTTATTAAGTAATGATGATGGTGTAAATGCAAAAGGGATCGCAGTTTTATATCAAGCCCTGACCCAAATTGCTGATGTGACACTTGTTGCACCTGATCGTAATTGCAGTGGTGCAAGTAATTCATTGACCTTAATGAATCCACTGCGTGCAACAACCTTAGAAAATGGTTTTATTTCCATTAATGGCACGCCAACTGATTGTGTGCACCTTGGTGTCAATGAGTTAATGGATGAGCAGCCGGATCTTGTGGTTGCAGGCATTAATCATGGTGCCAACCTAGGTGATGATACTTTGTATTCAGGCACTGTTGCTGCTGCAACCGAGGGCCGCCATTTAGGGCTTCCGGCTATCGCCGTATCTTTGTGTTCTAAAGAAGGGGATCATTTTGAAACCGCCGCCGCTGTTGCTGTGAGTATCATTAAAGAATTAGCTTCGCACCCGTTACCAAAAGATCAAATTATCAATCTAAACGTACCTGACGTGCCACTTGTTGAATTAAAAGGCGTGAAAGTAACACGCTTAGGAGCACGCCATAAAGCCGAAACCATGACTAAACAGCAAGATCCATGGGGTCGCGATATATACTGGTATGGTACCTTGGGTGCTGAAAGTGATGCAGGGGAAGGCACTGATTTTTATGCCATTAATAATGGCTACGCATCAGTCACACCACTTAGTGTTGATATGACGGCTAAAGAAAGCCTACAAGCCGTTGATAGCTGGTTAGCAAATATGGAGATTAATGGTGCTGACTAATTATAATCGCAGTGCACTTGCATTAGCTGAATTATTAAAGCGCGAGGGTGTCGAAGACAGTGTCGTGCTAGAGGCAATTGCAACAACGCCTCGCCATATCTTTGTTGATGATGTTTTACAGCATAAAGCCTATCAAAATACCGCATTACCAATTGGTCAAGGGCAAACTATTTCGCAGCCTCACATTGTTGCACGTATGACAGAGTTACTTCGTTTAGCTGGGGTTCGCGATAAAGTGCTTGAGATAGGCACTGGGTCTGGCTACCAAACAGCGATTTTAGCTAAAACCTTCACCAAAGTGTGCTCAGTTGAGCGCATTAAAGCACTACAGTGGCAAGCGAAGCGCCGCTTACATAAGCTTGATTTATACAATGTCACCATGAAGCATGGCGATGGCTGGCAAGGATGGCAGTCACAAGCGCCCTTTGAGGGGATCATTGTCACTGCTGCGGCAGCAACAATGCCGCACGGGTTACTTGAACAACTTGCTGATGGTGGCGTGATGATTGCACCCATTGGTGAGCAAGATCAGCAATTAATGATGGTTGTTAGAAATGGCGACACATTTACAGAACATAAAGTTGCACCAGTGAGATTTGTACCTTTGGTGCCTGGTGATATTGAATAGGACCTAATACTTTGAAGTTGTTTACTAAGTTATATGATATGGCGCTTGTATGGGCTAAACACCGACATGCTGAGCGTTATTTAGCAGGGATGAGTTTTGCTGAATCTGTTTTTTTTCCGGTGCCGCCTGATGTCATGCTAGCACCGATGTCGCTTGCACAGCCAGATAAAGCATGGCGCTTTGCCAGCTTTACCACCATTGCTTCAGTGATTGGTGGTATTTTAGGTTATTTACTTGGCTTTTGGTTATTCGAACCAGTTGTTGAACCTCTTATTGCGCAAATGGGTTGGCAAGCTAAATTTGATACAGCCTTAAGCTGGTTTGAAAATTACGGTGTTTGGGTGGTTTTCTTAGCTGGATTTTCGCCTATCCCCTATAAGGTATTTACCATAGGCGCAGGTCTAATGCAGATGGCATTTTTGCCATTTTTACTTGCTTCTGCTGTTGGTCGTGGGGCACGTTTCTTTCTTGTTTCGGCACTAATGAAATGGGGTGGAGTTAAAATGGAGCAAAAATTACGTCAATATGTTGAAGCCCTTGGCTGGGGATTGGTTGTTTTAGTGGTGGTTGCGTACTTTTTACTACGATAAGCCATAAAACCATTAGTTAGTACGATAAGGAGCATTTTACGATGAGCAGGCAGATAACAGTCTATGTTACTTTGTTTACTAGTATTTTGCTCTTTGGCTGTACGTCTCGCGAAGCACCCGCTCCGGTCAGTAGTTTAGATAATCATGTAAAGCCGACGACGCGCAAAGTAAATATCACAGGCTCAAAATACACAGTGAAAAAGGGTGATACTTTATATTCAATTGCCTTTAGTTCTCAACGAGATTTTCGAACCCTCGCAAAAATAAACAATATTCCAGCACCTTACACTATCTTTCCCGGCCAACGTATCTTGATTACAAAGCAGGAACAAAAACACAAAAAGGCGAAAAAATATACGAATTCGAGTAAAAAGTCTACTTTTTCCACACAAAAAAATAACAAAAAATTAAAGAAAGAGCTTGATCAGCCAAAACAACGAGAGTATGTTCAGAAACAAGCCAACAAAATAATTAGTGACAAAAACGGTAATTCTAATTCTAAAGTTGTATGGAGCTGGCCGGCTAAGGGCAAGGTCACGCGACGCTTTTCAAATAAAGAAAACGGCTTTAAAGGGTTACAGATCACTAACAAAGAGGGGGCTTCTGTTTTAGCTGCTGCACACGGAACTGTGGTATACGCGGGTAACGCGTTGCGAGGTTACGGTAATTTAATTATTTTGAAACATAATGATGATTACCTAAGTGCTTACGCGCATAATTCAACGTTGCTTGTAAAGGAAAAACAGGAAGTAAAGGCAGGGCAGAAAATAGCAGAAATGGGCAGTTCAGACTCTTCGGTTACGGCTTTGAGATTTGAAATTCGTTATCGGGGTCAAGCAGTCAATCCTGCTAAGTATCTACCTTAGCCATTAGGGTATTGATAAAAGTGATTTAGCTCAATCACATATTTGCTCGGGAGGACGCTTATGGGTCACACAGCAAAACTAGAGAAAACAACTGACGCGATTGACGATAAATTTGATGACACGGTAGTCGAAGATGATGCTTCTGAATTATTAGAAGAAGTTGATAACGAAGAAGATATATTTGCAAAAGACGAAGTTGCTAAAAACTTAGATGCAACCCAGCTGTATTTAGGTGAAATTGGTTTTTCTCCACTGTTAAGTGCAGAAGAAGAAGTATTTTTTGCTCGCAAAGCATTGAAAGGCTGTGAAGCCTCTCGCAAGCGAATGATTGAAAGTAATTTACGTCTAGTAGTGAAAATTGCCCGCCGTTATAACAATCGTGGCCTTGCACTACTTGACCTTATTGAAGAAGGTAATCTAGGCCTTATCCGAGCTGTTGAAAAATTTGACCCAGAACGTGGTTTTCGCTTTTCAACCTATGCAACATGGTGGATCCGTCAAACCATCGAACGCGCCATCATGAACCAAACACGTACAATTCGTTTACCAATTCACGTAGTTAAAGAACTAAATGTGTATTTAAGAACTGCTCGTGAACTAACCCAGAAGTTAGACCACGAACCAACCGCAGAAGAAATTGCAGAGTGCTTAGATAAGCCGGTTGAAGACGTGACTAAAATGCTGCGTTTAAATGAAAAGATAACTTCAGTTGACACTCCTATTGGTGGTGAAAACGATAAAGCTCTCCTTGATATCATAGCCGATGAAAAAGGCTCTGGTCCTGAGGGAGAAGTACAAAATAACGACATTAACAAACACATTGTTGATTGGTTAGGTGAGTTAAACCCTAAACAACGCGAAGTACTCGCTCGACGTTTTGGTTTACTCGGTTATGAGCCATCAACTTTAGAAGATGTTGGTCGTGAAATTGGCTTAACACGTGAGCGTGTAAGACAAATTCAGGTGGAAGCATTACGTCGCTTAAAAGACATATTGCAACATGAAGGTTTAAGCACTGATAGCTTATTTGACCAATTCACCTGATATATAGCAAATTAGACAACAATACATAGGCTTTAGGGTCTAGAACACACAAAAAAGCTGACATTGCGTCAGCTTTTTTTATATCTTAGTTTATACCTACAGTAAATCTTTTAATTGATACAGTAGTTGGTGTGCTTGTCTTGGCGTTAGGCTGTCTGGATCAAGCTGTTTTAAGGTTAATTCAAGCTCAGACGGTTCATCATCAAAACTTAATGTTTGCTGTTGCTGCTCAATGGGGGCCGTGACAGGTTGGTGGTTTTCGAGCATTTTTAGCTTTTGTTTGGCTTGTTGGATCACCGCTTTTGGAACACCGGCCAAGGCAGCAACTTGTAGGCCAAAGCTTTTGCTTGCTGCGCCTTCAAGCACAGTATGCATAAAGGCAATGGTGTCGTTATGCTCAATGGCATCTAAATGCACATTTACCAACCCTGTTTTTTGTTCGGCCAGCTCTGTTAACTCAAAATAGTGAGTTGCAAATAAGGTTTTAGCGGCAATTTTTGAAGCTAAATAGTCAGCTGTTGCATAGGCTAGTGATAAACCATCATAGGTCGAAGTACCGCGACCAATTTCATCCATTAGCACCAGTGATTGTGCTGTGGCGTTATTTAAAATAGTTGCCGTTTCTGTCATCTCAACCATGAAAGTTGAACGCCCTGATGCTAAATCATCGCTTGCCCCAATACGTGTAAAGATACGGTCAATATTTCCGATTTCAGCACTATCTGCAGGTACATAAGAGCCAATGTGTGCCATTAGCACGATAAGTGCAGTTTGACGCATATAGGTTGATTTACCACCCATATTTGGGCCTGTGATAATCAACATTTTACGGTCGTTATTAAGCTCCACTGGGTTGGCAATAAACGGGTCTTTCATTACCTGTTCAACCACCGGGTGGCGACCTTGTTTAATACTGATGTTATCGTTATCGCACAGTGTTGGCTTAGCATAATTAAGCGCTTGTGCTCGTTCTGCCAAATTGTTTAAAACATCTAAATCAGCCAGTACGGCAGCCATAGTTTGTAACTGTTCAATGTGCGGAGCAATAAATTCGAACAGTTGCTCGTAAAGCTGTTTTTCAAGCGCAAGTGCTTTTGATTGGCTACCGAGTACCTTATCTTCATGCTCTTTTAGCTCAGGGATAATATAACGCTCATTGTTTTTTAGCGTTTGGCGACGAATATAATCTGCAGGCACTAAATGAGAATTGGCGCGGCTTACTTCAATAAAAAAGCCATGCACTTTGTTGTAGCCAATTTTTAAAGTGCTAATGCCAGTGCGCTCTCGCTCACGCTCTTCAAGCTTTTCAAGAATATCGGTTGCACCTTGGCTTAGTGCACGCCATTCATCAAGCTCACTGTTGTAACCTGGTGCAATAACGCCACCATCACGAATAAGTACTGGTGGGGTTTCGATTACAGCACGTTCGAGTAAATCTTGTAGTTCAGGTAACTGTTGCGACTGAGCAATGATTTGGCTAATACGTGGGTCATTAGCATCCATCAGTAATTCGTGTAGTGGTGCTAGTGCTTGCAGTGCACTTCGCAGGCGCGTTAAATCACGTGGTCTTGCGGTACAAAGTGCTAAACGGGCGATGACACGTTCAATGTCACCAATTTGTTTTAACGACTCTTGCAGTTCACCACATAATTGCGCATCAATAATGGCGCTAATAGCGTTGAGTCGAGAGTTGAGCTCTGTTTTACTGCGCACCGGTGTATGAATACGGCGTTTTAATAAGCGAGAACCCATCGCTGTCGCAGTTTTATCAAGTACTTGCGCAAGGGTATTTTCATAACCACCCGATAAGTTAACTGTAAGTTCAAGATTTTTACGGGTGGCTGCATCTAAGATCACTGCATGTTCGTTTTGCTCAAGGGTAATGGCACGAATATGCGGCAGGGCAATGCGTTGCGTATCTTTTACGTATTGCATTAAACATCCCGCAGCCACTAAAGCGGCATGTGCTTTGTCTACACCAAAACCAACCAGATCCTTAGTGCCAAATTGGTCGCACAGTAAATGCTGCGCAGTATCTAGATCAAATTCCCATTCAGGGCGACGACGTGCACCTTTAATGTGCTCAATTAAGTGCACATTCGCAAAGGTTTCACTATAAAGTAACTCTGCCGGTGCTAAACGCTGTAATGTTGAGCTAAATGCTTCATCAGTATTAACTTCTAATACATTGAATCGACCAGAGTTTATATCAAGATAGGCAACTCCATATAAGCCTTGCTTGTTTTGCCAAACACTGGTCAGAAGGTTGTCTTGGCGCTCTTGTAGTAACGCTTCGTCAGAAATTGTGCCAGGGGTAACAATACGCACAACTTTACGTTCCACCGGGCCTTTGCTGGTGGCGGGGTCGCCAATTTGCTCGCAGATAGCTACTGATTCACCCATTTGTACAAGGCGAGCTAGGTAGTTTTCAACGGCATGATAAGGCACACCTGCCATTGGAATGGGGTCGCCACCGGCTTTACCGCGATGAGTTTGAGAAATATCAAGAAGTTGCGCTGCACGTTTAGCGTCATCAAAGAAAAGTTCGTAAAAATCGCCCATACGATAAAACAATAAAATATCCCGATGCTCGGCTTTTATTTTTAGATACTGCTGCATCATAGGGGTTTGTTGTTTTATAGTGTGCGGTGCATAAAGATCAAACGACATGTATTTACCCAAAGGCTGAATATGGAATTACATCAAGAGATTAAAACACTTGCTGCGAAATTAGGAGCTATTTTAACGGATAAACGCTTATGGATCACTACCGCAGAATCATGCACTGGTGGTGGCGTTAGTTATGCGTTAACTGATACCCCCGGCAGTTCGAATTATATTGACCGTGCGTTTGTTACTTATAGCAATCTAGCAAAACAGCAATTAATAGGAGTTAGTGAGCAAACATTAAACAATTTTGGTGCTGTCAGTGAGCAAACCGTGCTTGAAATGGCATCGGGTGCTGCAAAAGCTGCAAACGCAGATATTGCAATTGCTATCTCAGGGATTGCAGGCCCCGGTGGTGGAACACTGGATAAACCTGTAGGGCTGGTATGGTTTTGTATTCATTTTGCCGGAAAAAACTACCCAAGCGAACAGGTTTTCTCAGGAGATAGAGCTGAAGTTAGACTGCAAGCTATTGTTTATTCATTAAAAACTGTAATTGAATTGATAAAATCAGAAAATTAGCTTGATACTGTGATTTCATACAGTATACTGTCTGCATTAGCCGGATTTGGAGAACAGAATGAACGATAACAAACAAAAAGCCTTAGATGCTGCTTTATCACAAATTGAGCGTCAATTTGGTAAAGGCTCAATTATGAAACTGGGCGACAACAAAGCCCTAGACATTGAAGCTATCTCAACAGGTTCACTAGGTATCGATATCGCATTAGGTATTGGTGGTTTACCTACGGGCCGTATTGTTGAAGTGTATGGTCCTGAATCATCAGGTAAAACAACGCTTACTTTACAAGTTATCGCTGAAGCTCAAAAGCAAGGTAAAACCTGTGCATTCGTAGATGCTGAGCACGCTCTGGATCCTGTATACGCTCAAAAACTGGGTGTAAACATTGACGAATTACTTGTTTCTCAACCAGATACTGGTGAGCAAGCATTAGAAATTTGTGACATGTTAGTTCGTTCAAGTGCTGTTGATGTTGTGATTGTCGACTCGGTAGCTGCTTTAACACCTAAAGCTGAAATCGAAGGCGACATGGGTGATTCACACATGGGCCTACAAGCTCGCTTAATGTCACAAGCACTACGTAAGCTTACAGGTAACATCAAGCGTTCAAATACGCTGTGTATTTTCATCAACCAAATCCGTATGAAAATTGGTGTTATGTTTGGTAACCCAGAAACAACAACCGGTGGTAACGCGCTTAAATTCTACGCTTCAGTACGTATTGATATTCGTCGTATTGGTTCAGTAAAAGAAGGCGACGAGGTTGTTGGTAACGAAACCCGCGTGAAAGTTGTTAAGAACAAGGTAGCGCCGCCGTTTAAACAAGCTGAATTTATCATCATGTATGGTGAAGGTATTTCTAAGCAAGGTGAGCTAATCGACTTAGGTGTTAAGCATAAGATTGTTGAAAAATCAGGTGCTTGGTACAGCTACAATGGCAATAAAGTTGGTCAAGGTAAGGCAAACTCAATTAAGTTCTTAAAAGATAACCCTGAGATCGCAGATGAGATCGAAGGTAAGTTACGTGAGATGCTATTACTACAGGCAACTGTACAACCAGAAGATGGTGAAGATGCAGGCCTAATAGCTGAAGACGAGCTATAAACACTACTAAAGAGTACAGTTAAGCGTGATTTGACCCGCACTTAACACAAAAAAGACCGCTACATTGTTAGCGGTTTTTTTATGGGGGCTTATAGCAGCGATTTTATATCGCGTTTAATCACTGCATTGTTGGCGGTATTCTGTGGTTGCGTGTAGCTTTCAGCTGTCAGAACACGCGATAGTGCCTGTAACTTTCCCCTTTCTAACTTTACTCTTGCAACTCTTTCATGAAAAAGCCGCAGATGATGCGGCTTTTCAGTACTTAAGCTTTAAACTTCTAGCTCAAAGCTTATAACTGCCAGTTGAAAGACACTGAGTAGTTACGTGGTGCGCCGTAATAGCCTTGTGCCCAGAACAGGCTATGAAGATATTTTTCATTAGTGACGTTGTTGATATTAAGGTTAACACTTACATTATCATTGATGTCATAAGTCGCCATTAGATTTAATAAGCCATAAGCATCTTGAGTTGTGGTAATGAGAGGGGCATTAGTATCAGCATCACGAACTTGTACACGCTTGGTGTCGTCTTGCCATTGATAATTTAAGCCAAAAGTTAAGCCATCAACTTCAGGTACTTTGTGTGTTACAGCAAGTTTGAATTGATTTTCTGGTGTGTAGTCTTTAACTAGGTCATCACCATCAATATTTAAATTACTGTAACTGAAACTCGCACTCAAGGTATCGTTAATTTGACCGCTTAATTCTACCTCAAAACCATCACTGTTTATGCCATCAGCACCATAATAACGTGTATCATCAGGAAGTGAGCCTGGCACGGCAACAGCAAGACCTTCCTGTTTAGCATCAAAATAGGCAAGAGTAACAAATAAGTTATCATCAAGTAGCTGTGCTTTTACACCAATCTCGCTGCTTTTACCTGTGATTGGGTCTAAGTAATCGCCATTGATGTCACGTTCAGTTTGTGGCACAAAGGTTTCAGTGTAGCTTGCGTAAGTTGATAAGCTTTCGTTGATATCATACACAGCACCGAAGTAAGGCACAGTTTGCTCACTGTCTTTATCTTTTGCTTTACCATATGACTCGCCCTCTGTTTCCCAGTTTACTTGGCTTACACCAGCTAAAATACTGAAAGCATCTGTGGCACGGATACGTGTTGAAATATACGCAGAACGTTGACGGCTGGTGATATCAGCACCTGTTAAACCATCAGTAAGTGTTGGCACTGGCGCAACACCATTCCACCCACCTAACTCCGGCATTGCAGGAAAACCATTACCAGTCGTGTAGTCATAGAGTGATTTATCTTTGTAATCAATATCTGCTTGGTTTACGCCAAAAGATAGGTCATGTTCCATACCAAATAAATCAAATTTACCCGTTGCGTAAATATCTAAAATGTCGTGCTTATCTTTGTGGTCATATTCACTTGCGTAACCTGTTAAGCCAAGACCTGTTTCTCTGTCTGGGGTACCGTAAACATAGAAAAGTTCTGAGTCTTGCTCATTTTCTAAGTGTGCGTAGCTTGCTTTTAAGAACCAAGTATTGGTAATTGCTTGCTCAATTGATAAAAACAACTGCTCTGTTGTGTTATTCCAGTATGACCAATCAGACGCTGTGCTGGTTGATGTATCAAAGTTTGTTGCAGTACCATCGCTATAATAAAGCGGTAGCGCGCCCCAAAGTGGGCTGTCGGCATCTTTCTTTTGATTTACATAGTTAGCAGTTACAACTGTGCTATCAGTAAGCTGACCTTCGTAGGCTAGGTAATAAATTGTTTTATCTTGCTCGTAACGGTCAAGGTATGACTCTGTTTTGTGCTTGGTGAATACAGCACGCACTGCATGGTTTTCGTTGATAGCAGTTGATGCATCAAGCTCTTGACGTTTGTTATCCCATGAACCATACGATACAGATGCATTTACTTGTGTTTGGTAAGTAGGGCGCTTTAGAACCATGTTGACGGTTGCAGATGGGTTACCAGCACCTGTCATTAAACCATTGGCACCACGTACAATTTCAACACTATCAAAAATAGAGGTATCAAGAGTACCTTGGATTGAACCGTTATCTTGTGGCATACCCATGCCATTAACTTGGAAGTTAGTGATCTCAAAACCACGGGCTTTAAAATAAGTACGGTCAGTTTCGATTTGTTCAACAGTCACACCAGGGGTGCTCTCTAATACGGCATTTAGGTTATCGAGGGAGAAATCATCCATTAATGCACGTGAAACAACAGAGATTGACTGTGGTGTTTCTTTAATTGTTAGTCCTAACTTAGTTGCTGACTGTGCTTCTTCGGTGATGTAATTTTTATGATGCTGGCCATAAACAGCTATTTTTTCAATAGCTTGTTCTTCTTTTTGTTGTTCAGCTAAAGCGTGTCCACTAAGTAGTGCTGAGGTCACTAGGCTTAACTGCGATAAGCGCAAAAATTTTGTTGATGACATGCAAAGTTCCAATTAGTTCAATTAATAATGAAATTAACGCGTAATCTAAACTAAATGAGAACGATTTGCAATTAAGTTTTTGTGGGGCTTGAAATGTTTTTAAAAATGCAACGCAGGAGAATCCAAACGCTTGATAAAAAAAAGCGGCCGAAGCCGCTTCAGGAAGTAAAACTTTTAATTTTAAAACACGTATTTTGCAGAAAATTGCAGACGATCCATATCGCCATCAGTGCCACTTTCAAGCTCACGTTCTGCATGTTTGAATTCAACCCCAAAAGTCAATTTTTTAACTGGTGAATACAATAGGTTAGCGCTAAAGCTTTGGCTTGTCTTTGTTGGGTCAATAGACATAGCTAATAAGTCGGTATTGTTATCAGCAGAGAAGAATGAATACAGGAAGGTTGAGCGCCATTGGCTGCTCCAGTTTTGTTGATAAGCAATAAAGCCAGATGTTGAATCAATCGCATCTAGATCATCGCCATCAAGTACCGCACCATGAGCAACATTTAAACCAACATAGCGGCCTAAACCAGAACCTTGTGTAAGCATAAATTTAAGATTATTTTCACCAAAATTTACTTTACCTGATGCGCTGATACCAAACGATGATGTATCCGCATCAATGCCATTTTGTTTATAAGTAAGCTGGCGTGCCAGACCTGTTACAACAAGCTCACCCCAATCAGCCTTATGGGCATAACGTGCTGTAAAGTCAGGCATTGAAGCATCATCAGTCGCCACACGAGCACCACCTACAGTGACTGTACTTTCTGGGTTTTCAACAGAGAATGACCAGTTACCTGTTGTGTAGCGAATTTGTGCTTGGCGAGCAAACACAGTACCTTCTGCTGGGCCAACAAAGTCTAAGGTTTCAGGAAGGGCGCCAACGTTTTGGAAGTTTGACCAAGCTTGACCAAATAACCATCCATCATAAGTTACAAATGCTTGGCGTATACGCGGTGCATAAGAGTTTGTAACACGCTCATTTCCACCTGGTGCAGAAGCAAGGAAATCGATTTCTATTTTGGTTTTAATTGTTTTCCCATCATCTAATTTAGTTGCTGTGCCTAGGCTAAATCGAGACTGGCGAGCATGCATATCAAAGACAGCATCACTGTCGCTGTCTGCGCCCACGGGGGTTGTACTTGGGACATAGAAGTCACGGCCAATGCTGCCACCGGCTGGTACACCTGCAGAGTAATCACTCCACATCGCATCTAGTTTTACATAGCCACCATAAGAAACGTCGGTGTTACCAATGGTTGCAGCGTTAGCGGTACCTGTAAGTGCACATAAAACAGCCGAAGCTGTCAGTGTTTTTAATGCGGTTACTTTTGTTGTTGTCATAATGTGTATTCCTGTCGAAGCTACTTGTTGATTGCATTAATGTTGTTGTATCACTGTTGTTTAAGAAATGACTTCTCTCAATTATCTATTGGTCTATTAGACTAAGGTGGTAAGCGACTCAAAATCGCTTACCTGCGAACATTGGACTAGATTATAGAAGGCGATTTCGAAGTTTTTTGTGAAATGACAAGATATACAACTAAGGTCTAATACTTTCAGGGGCTTTGCTGAGTGATCCTTGAGGCAGGCCGAAGGCAAGTAATTAAAATGGAGACGACAACAATGTCAGAAAGTATCTATCCAGTACCAGCGCATATCAAGAATGCAGCATTAGTTGATAACGATAAATATAATACAATGTATAAGCAATCTATCGATGACCCTGAAGGATTTTGGCGAGAGCACGGTAAACGCCTTGATTGGTCAACTCCTTATAATAAAGTAAAGAACACCTCATTCGACAAAGGCCACATCAGCATCCGCTGGTATGAAGACGGCCAACTTAACGCTTCATATAACTGTATTGACCGCCACCTCGCTACTAAAGCAGATAAAACAGCCCTTATTTGGGAAGGTGACAACCCTGAACACAGCGAAAATATCAGCTACCAACAACTTCATGACGAAGTAGCAAAATTGGCAAATGGCCTTAAAAAGTTAGGCGTATCAAAAGGTGATCGCGTTGCTATTTACATGCCTATGACACCGCAAGCTATTTACGCTATGCAAGCATGTGCGCGTATTGGCGCGATTCATTCTGTGGTATTTGGTGGTTTCTCTCCATCAGCGATTGCTGACCGAATTAATGACTCAGGCGCTAAAGTGGTAATTACTTCAGACGAAGGTCGCCGTGCTGGCAACTGTGTACCACTTAAAGCAAATGTTGATGAAGCGGTATCACAAGACTCAGTAACTACAGTTGAACACGTTATTGTGCATCAGTTAACCGGTGGCGAAGTTGAGTGGAATAGCCACGATGTTTGGTGGCATGAACTTGTCGCTGACCTACCTGCTGAGTGTGAACCAGAGCCAATGAATGCAGAAGATCCGCTTTTCATTCTTTATACCTCTGGCTCAACAGGTCAACCAAAAGGGGTGGTTCATACTACCGGTGGTTACCTCGTTTATGCATCAATGACACATGAATACGTGTTTGACCTAAAAGAAGACGATATCTTTTGGTGTAGCGCTGATGTGGGCTGGATCACAGGACACAGCTACATTGCCTATGGCCCATTAGTAAACGGCTGTACGCAAGTGGTTTTTGAAGGTGTACCAACGTATCCAACGGCGGGTCGTATGGGTGAAGTGATTGATAAGCACAACGTGACTATCCTTTACACTGCACCAACAGCTATCCGTGCTTTAATGGCGAAAGGTGATGAGCCAACAGCTACCTCAACACGTAATAGTTTACGTATCATGGGTTCAGTGGGTGAGCCGATTAACCCTGAAGCGTGGGCTTGGTATTACGAGCACATTGGTAACGAAAACTGCCCAATTGTAGATACGTGGTGGCAAACAGAAACTGGTGGCATCATGATCACACCGTTACCAGGTGCGACAGATATGAAACCAGGCTCTGCAACTCGTCCTTTCTTTGGTATTGCACCGGCACTTTTTGATGCTGAGGGTAATACACTCGAAGGCGCGGTTGATGGCAACCTTGTTATTTTAGATAGCTGGCCGTCACAAGCTCGTACAGTTTATGGTGACCATGAACGTTTTGAACAAACTTATTTCTCAGCATACCCAGGCGTGTATTTCACCGGTGATGGTTGTCGCCGTGATGAAGATGGTTACTATTGGATCACTGGCCGTGTGGACGATGTACTTAATGTATCAGGCCACCGCCTAGGTACGGCAGAAATTGAAAGTGCATTGGTTGCTCACGAAGCTGTAGCAGAAGCTGCTGTAGTTGGTTATCCGCATGACATTAAGGGTCAGGGCATTTATGTTTACATCACACCAAATGAGGGTGTTGTAGTGAGCGATGAACTAACAAAAGAAGTGCGTAACTGGGTTCGTAAAGAACTAAGCCCAATTGCTTCACCAGATATGATCCAATGGTCTCCGGGTCTACCGAAAACACGTTCTGGTAAGATCATGCGTCGAATTTTACGTAAAATTGCGGCAAATGAGCATCAACAGCTAGGTGATACATCAACTCTTGCCGATCCAAGTGTGGTAGATGAACTAATCGAAAACCGATTAAATCGTTAAAATCACGTTAAAAACTTGATTAGAAGTTGATTCTAAACGTAGTATATCGGCTGTCACTTAGAAATAGGTGTCAGCCGAATTTATTAGGAGTGAACCATGAGTCAGTTTTTAATAGCGGACGATCATCCGTTATTTCGTGAAGCGCTGAAAGGGGCATTAAGTGCTAAGTTCGCTGATTTAGAAGTGTTTGAATCGGAAAACTTTGAGACCACTTTACAGGTGTTAAACGAACAAGAAGATCTTGATATCTTACTACTAGACCTTCACATGCCAGGCAATGGCGATTTATACGGCCTTATTCGCATTCGCGAAGATTATCCTAGCTTACCAATTGCTGTTGTTTCTGGCAGCGAAGATATTAACGTTGTCTCTAAAGTAATGGCCTATGGTGCAATGGGATTCATTCCAAAATCATCATCGTCAGATGATATTGCCATGGCAATCAACCACATTCTTGAGGGTGATGTGTGGCTACCATCAGAATTAAAAGATAAAGTCTCTGATGTTGATGGCGAAGATAAAGAAATTGCCGCTCAAGTTGCATCGCTTACGCCACAGCAATATAAAGTTTTACAATACTTACACGAAGGCTTGTTAAACAAACAGATTGCTTACGAGTTACATATTTCTGAAGCGACAGTGAAAGCACACATTACAGCAATTTTTAGAAAGCTAGGTGTGTATAACCGTACTCAAGCGGTATTAATTGCCTCTAAATTACAACTAGAGCCTATTGAGTCGGCATAACAAAAGATAATAATAACAATAAAGAGGCCATACAGCCTCTTCATTTTATTGCTTAAGCGAACACCACGGTTCGATTTCCATTGATAAACAGTTTATGTTCAGACGCGAGTTGCAGCGCTTTGCAAAACACCGTTTTCTCAACATCTTTCCCCATTTTTGCCATCATCTCAGCGGTATCCGCATGGCTAACATGTGTCACATCTTGTAAAATAATCGGCCCTTCATCAAGCTCGTTATTAACAAAGTGAGCGGTCGCACCAATTATTTTTACACCGCGCTCAAATGCCTGATGGTAAGGCTTTGCACCAATAAAGGCAGGCAAAAACGAATGGTGAATATTAATAATCTTACCTTCAAAACGCGCCACAAATTCAGGGCTTAAAATACGCATATATTTAGCTAGGCCGATAATGTCAGGCTGATAGCTGGCAATTAAATCACCCACTTGTTGATCATGCTCAGCACGGCTTAAACCTTCGTGCGATACTACATGAAACGGCACGCCAAAGCCTGCAGCCAGTGGCGCTAAATCTGCATAGTTGGCAATCACAGCCAGTACTTCGATGTTTAATGCTTTTTCGAATTGCTTAAGTAATACACCACCTAAACAATGTGCTTCTTTGGTGGCCAGTAATACCACTTTGGTTTTTTCACTGCTGTGCAGCGCAAGCTCTGCGCCATCAGGAAGTAGCTCAGCAAGGCTTGGTAAAAAATCATCTGAAATAACGCCGCTTAACTCTGTACGCATAAAAAAGCGTTTAGCGTCTTTATCTACAAATTCGTTATTACGTGTAATGTTTAAATTATGCTGATGACAAAGACCGGTGATCTTGGCAATTAGACCAACATCATCATCGCATTGTGTGGTTAAAATCGTGTTCATAGTCCTCATTCTAATCCCGTTTGTGTGAGCCTCATTATTTGCTAATTTTTTAGCGCTGCATAGCGCAAATTGAACTATCTAATAATTTATCTGAATTCATTGTCTAACCTTACAAAATGTAATCATTATTTACTTTTCGTGTAAAAGTAAGCTGCTTTCACTATAAATGTGATTTTTTGTCCATAATTATGATTAATTGAGTGCCTTTCTATACCTTTTTCTACACTTTTTAACCTTAACGTAAGTAACTGTAAGTGAAGGTAATCGTTTGTAAAACATAGAATTTTATTGCTTTAGTTGAGTCAAAGTAGATTATTACAAACAATAAGGAATAAACTCCATGAAAAGTACTCTGCTTAAAACAATTGTTGCCACAAGTTTGCTTTCGTTGCTGGCTGCCTGTTCTAGTGACGACAGCAGCAATAGCAACAGCGGCTATGTGCAACTGTACAATGGCTCTTATAATAGCCCCTATACACGTTTATTTGTTGATGACACTGAACGTTCGGGCGCAGATTTTGGTGATGTATCAACCCGCCATAATTACAGCTCGGGTGAGTATGAGCTGAGTTTTCAGTATGTTGATGTCAACGATAGCTATATCACTATTGATGAAGAAACCATTAAAATTAAAGACGATCAAACCCAGTTGCTAGTAATGAATGGTGATTTTGCTGAGCCAACATTCACTGAGCTAAGTGTGCCATCTTCAAGCGATGAAGATGAGTTTAATGTTGGCTTTTTTAATATCGTCGGAGAAGACAATATTTACGATGTTTACATTGCCACTGATGACGGGTTATTTGATACCGCAGAGTTACTGATGACTTCGCAGTACCTGGTAGAGCCAGAACTATCTACGCTTGAGGAGGGTTATTACACTATTTATGTCACTGCCAGTGGTAGCACTGATGTGATTTTTGAATCACCAAAATTGTATTTTAATGATGAAGCAACTTACATGGCGATGATCCGCCCAAGTTATGCAACAGAAGAAGACGGCATTACCCTTGATGTAGTGACGGCAAGTAGCTCGGTGACTCAACTAAACCACCAAGACGCACAAGGCCAGTTGCGATTTATTAATACTATTGATGATTACACACAAACCCAATTTAAAGTAACCAGAGGAACAACGTCTACTAATACCGAAGTTGTAAGCAACGATAGTTACTCTGAATACATGAGTATGTCACCAAATAGTTACAGCGTAGCCATGTTAGATGAGGCTGGCGACAAGATTGTTGATAACTTCTTAATGACATTAGAGCGTGAGCAAAGTGCGGTTGGTCTATTCTACAATGACAAAGACTACGGCCCTCGTATGATGACCATTGAAGAAAACCTAACACCTAGCAGCTATAGCCACACAGTTACTGTGGTTAATTTAATTGATAACTATGCAGGGCAACAGATTGACGAAGTCGATGTGTATTTCACTCTCAATGGTGAAACCGTTGATGATACTAGTAATGTCGTTGAAGGTTTAGATCAATACGACCAAAAAGAGCAGGTGGTTGATAACGAAGTTTATACAACCTATGTGGTGTTTGAAGACAACGGCCAGCAGATTGTGCTATTGCAACAAAGCGACATGGATTTTACCGAAGAAGGTAACTATATCTTGATGATTGAACATGATGAAACCACTGATTCAGGTTACAAAATGACCTTAGAGCGAACGGTGACTGAGCAGTCTTAATTGGCTTGAACGCAATATCGTTGTTTCTTTACTCTTGCTAAGTGTTTATTATATAAACAATTAAGGTTTTTGCTTTTTTGTTTAAAGCGTACACATGGAGTGAGTATGGACGACGGTATTGCGTTACTAGTATTACTAGCACTAGTTGTTGTAGGTGGCTCAATTGCTGGCATTATTGCCTTTTTTCAACTCTCTAGTTTGAAGCGTGAAGTAGCTGCTCTTCGAGTAGAACTTAACGCGACCTATATCCATAATCCACAAGCAACTATTGTAAATTCGTTTGATAATTTAAACGAAGCTCTGACCGACACTTCAAAACGAGAACCAAAGCCTGAAGCCATTAATAAGCCAACTGAGGCAATGGCTGAAAAGCCACAGCAAACGAAACCCAAGCCTGCAACTTTTAATCCGCTAGTTAGCCAACTAGTTACACAAATCAAAGCCAATTGGCTAACTTGGGTAGGAGCGGTTGCACTTGCCTTTGGTGGTATCTTTTTGGCCCGCTATTCACTTGAAGCCGGTTTATTATCCGAAACCATGCGACTCATACTTGGCGCTATTTTTGGCCTGAGTTTAATTGTTACAGCTGAGGTTTTACATCGTAAAGGTATTACCTTTGAAGGATTTAGCAACTATATTCCCGCGGCGCTGGCAAGTGGCGGCTTTATTAGTTTGTTTGCATTGACCTTGCTGGCCTACAGTCATTACGGCTTACTAAAAGCCTTACCAGCATTTAGCATTTTAACCTTGGTTTCTTTGGCTGCAAGCTGGATGGCATTACGTTTTGGCCCCGTGCTGGCTGTAATTGGTATTATTGGCGCTTACAGTGTGCCTGTATGGGTAGATACTGGGAGTAATGACTTTATTGCACTCCTTACTTATGTTGCTTTTGTCAGTGTATCAGCTTCGCTAGTCGCACATTACGTAAAACGGCATTGGCTGTGGTATTTGTTATGGGCGGGGCATTTAGGCTGGTATTGCTTAGTTGCAATGAGTGCAACTAAAAACCTGCATTGGTTTATTAATCTTTATGCGCTGTTTAGCATTGTATTGTTAATTGCGATTCCACGTTTAGGGCTGAGTATTAAACAAGTTGAATACCGCCCACACCGCTTTAAAACACTTCTGAAACAACTGCCCGACAACCCTCTGTTATTAGCTGTTGTCATGCCACTTTATCTTTTACTCATCAGTCATAATGATCTGCTTACTTGGCAGCTTAGTATGTTGTCGTTAGTGGCTTTACTGTTGTTTTTGGTATTAAAAAACAGTGCATGGGATCACTGGCTGATAATTGCTGTAGTGAGTGTGGTGTGTTTGCTAACAGGGCAATACAATGCTGTTGATTACTCTGAGCAGCTTTTTGTTTTTAGACAAAATTACGGAGCAGGGCTGTTTTTTATTGCTTTGTTTGCTGGTTATGGTTTTTTGTTTGGTCGTAAATACCCTAAACGCTTTGGCTTTACCTTACTCGCTTCACTTTCAAGCTTTGTGATTATTAGTTGCTTATATGTCATCACTCCTGATCATGCCTTAATGACGGCATACCCGGTTTGGTGCTTTGTATTACTGGCACTGTCTGCTTGGTTATTTAAGTTATCAATTAATAGCACGAATCCAATGCAGGTATTTAGTTACTGGCTTGGCGGCAATGCCAATATTAGTTTGGCGTTAACCATGCTTCTTGAAGGGAGTAGCTTAACCTTGGCACTCGCTGCGCAAGTGTTGTTGATCAGTTTTTATGTCAATAAACATGCACTCAGCATTCCGACTTGGCCGCTAAAAGGTTTAGTTGGTGCTTTACTTGTTAGGTTAAGTTTTGCACCTTGGTCAGCTGATTACAGTGATGCGCTATTACTTGGTGTGCATTGGAGTTTAGTTGTTTACCCTGTGTCTGCTTGCTTATTTTACTTGGCAGCAAGACACTGGCAGCAGCAATCTGTTCGGATGTGGCTAGAAGGTGCTACGCTTCATTGTATCGCTTTATTCATTACCACAGAGACGAGCTATCAGTTAGTGGGGCACTATCCTGATTTTGAGAACTTGTCTGTGTATGAGCATATTTTATTAACCTGTAACTGGGGCATATTGGGCTGTGTTTACCTGATGCGTTCACGTTTTACTGCGCAATTAGCTAAGCTCTATCAAGTGGCAGGTTTTGCGTTATTAGCATTAAGCGGATTGTTAGTTCTGAAAAGCTTTACCGCTGTAAATCCGTTTTTTGAGCCGATAAATATTGGCAGTTGGCCGATTATTAACTGGCTATTATTACTTTGGTTAGTCCCCGCCTGTATTGCAATTTGGGCCAGCCGACTAACTCAATCTCAGCACTATTTACAAAAGCTGTTTACAGCTCTTGCGGGTGTGATGAGTGTTTTATATATCAATGCGGAAATTCGCCATAACTGGCAAGGCGAGTTTATAAATATTGCTTTGCCAACCTCAGATGCCGAGCTTTACAGTTACTCTTTAGTTTGGCTTATTATTGGTGCTTTGGTGGTCGTGGCGGGGCAGTTAAAAATTATTACGGTTTTACAAAAGCTAGGCCTTGGCTTATTGGCGCTGGTGGTATTAAAAGTGTTTCTGATAGACATGGCAAACTTAACCGGATTATTACGTGCTATTTCGTTTATCGGTTTAGGCTTGTCGTTAGTTGCACTTAGTTGGTTGTTCCAAAAATTTAAGGCAAAGCCTACTGCTTTGCCTTAAATAAAGGGAATGCATGGTGTTAAGTGCTATGGTTAAGCAGGGCTTTGAGTTTAGCTGGCTTAACGGGTTTGCTAAGGTAATGAATTTGCTCAGCTTTGGTTTGTTGTTTTAGCGCTTCATCACGTACTGCTGTGATTAAAATTGCCGGTACTGGGCTTTGCCAAATTTCCCTTAACGTTTTAATTAGCGTAATACCATCGCAATCATGGCCAAGCTGATAATCCATTAAGATCACATCAGGTGCGCCGTGGTCTTTAGCATAGGCCATGACAGTTTCAACTTGATCAAAGAGCTGATAATTGGCTTGCCATTTTTGCAACAGACTTGCCATAGCATTTAAATTCTCCGGATCATCATCAACCGCAATAATGTTCATTGCACTGCGATTTTCAACGCCTTTTTTAGGTGTGTCTTTTTGCTGAATAAACTGGCTTTCACCATATGGCACTTCAATACTAAAGCGGCTACCTTTGCCGGGCGTTGAAGTGACATCCATACGTAGCGAAAGCAAGTCGACCATCCGTTTTACTACCCCTAAACCAAGTCCGACTCCTTTGTTATCGCCCGCTTCAATACGGTAGAAATCATTAAATATTTTTGCTTGCTCCACTTCACTTATACCCGGGCCTGTGTCCCAAACTTCAATACGTAAATGGTGTTTGCGTTTGCGACACGCAATTAAAACTCGGCCGCTTTCGGTGTACTTAACCGCATTTGACACCAAGTTTTGAATAATTCGTCGTAAATAGGTGATATCGCTGTGTACGATTGTCCCTTTTGAACGCACTGTAAGCTTTAAGCCTTTTTCACTCGACATAATGGCGTATTCATTTTTTAGCGGTGCAAGTATGTCATCAATACTAAAATGACGTGGCGTTGGGGTCATTGCCCCTTGCTCTAGCTTGGCAATTTCTAACAGTGCCGACATTAAATGTACGGTTGAATCTAAACTTGCGCCAAGCTTTTCAAAGTTGTTTAAGTTGTTGCTTGAAAGGGTTTTATCATCGATGGCAGCAAGGTAAAGGCGCGCCGCATTCAGCGGTTGTAAAATATCGTGGCTTGCTAAGGCTAAAAATCGCGTTTTACTATCGTTGGCTTGCTCTGCCTCTTTTTTCGCTAAAGTAAGTGCTTGCTCAGTTTGTACTCGGCTATCGATTTGCGCTTGTAAATCTCTATTTATGGTGCGTATTTCTTGGGTACGCGCTTCGATGCGGTTTTCAAGATCCATGTTTACTTCTTCGAGGGCGTTTTGCGTTTCGATATGCACAGTAATATCAGAGAAGCTTGTCACAAAGCCGCCATCAGGTAATGGGTTACCTATCATTTCAAATACTTGGCCATTTCGGCGGTGGCGAATAAAGTGATGAGGTGTGCCGTTTTTAAGGTGCTGTACACGCTTTTCTACATGACGTTCAACCTCACCCGGACCACATTCACCGCGCTCTGCGTTATAGCGGATCACTTCTTCAATAGGTTGGCCAACCTCCAGAAACTCATCAGGGTAGTTAAACATTTCGGCATAGCGTTTATTCCAAGCAACCAAATTTAGCTCTTTATCAACAACCGAAATACCATGACTGAGGTTCTCAAGGGATGTGAAAAGTAAATTTTGATTAAATTGCAGTGCTTGTGTGGTTTCATCAAAAAAGTTAACCACTTCTTCAAATGCCATGCGTTTACCAGAGGCAACCGTGTGGATCAGCGCTTGTGCTGAAGATGCGCCAAGCACACCGGTTAAGGCTCGCTCACAATAAGCGATAAACTCAGGGTCTGGATGTGCGTTGTTGTCATCTAAGTTATGTGACAACGCAAAGTGAGCCAGCACTTGTTGCGAGCGTTGAACGCCTAAGAAGGTTTGTAGCAGCACTTTAAAGTCGTAAACGGTGGCTTTAACGTTTTTATTTAAGCGTCTGGCGAATACAGCTTGCTCTTTAGGGTTAACAAAGGCTGCAGCCTGAATCTTATCAATTAAACGCTCATCTGCACCGAGCGAAAAACTAATATAACAGCCAATATTGGCAAACAAGGCGATTAGGGTGCCACGCGTAATAAGTGTTTGTTGCAGCTCCGTATTTAGGCTATTACCCGCATCTAAAATAGGTAACATTAAGAATAATACCCAACAAATGAAGCCTGCTAATAATCCGGCATAAACGCCATAAGCGTGGCCTTTTCGCCAGTATAAGCCGCCAACAATGGCTGGGAGTAATTGCGATACCAAAGAAAAGGCCACCAACCCCATACTTGCCAGTGCTTTACCATGACCAAACCATTGCTGGTAGAAATACGACAAAATCAAAATACCGGCAATGGTGAAGCGCCTCACTAATAAAATTTGTGATTTATAGCTGCTGGTAATGAGGTTACGCTTAAACTTACGACGTAGCATTAACGGTAGTACCACATCATTTGAGATCATGGTGCTGAGGGTGAGTGTAGCCACTACAATCATTGCCGTGGCTGCTGATAGACCACCAATAAATACAAAAGTCGTTAAGAAGGCATTTTCATGGATCAGTGGTAGGGCTAATACAAAGCTGTCGGGCGAAAATCCACTACCAATACCAGGGTGAATAGCGGCAGTTGCAATAGGGAAAATCATTGCCGCAGTTAGCAGTAAATACAACGGGAACGCCCAACGTGCAGTAAAAAGATGGCGTTTATCTTGGTTATCAACCACGGTGACATGGAACTGCCTTGGTAAACAGATAATCGCTGCTGCCGCCATCATTGATTGGCCGATAAAGTTGAAGCTAAAAAAGTCAAAATTATGCCAATGCTGCCAAACTGAACCTGTTAATTGCTCTGCTTGTACCTCACTGAGGTTAAACAAAGTGTATAGTGCAAGCCCTGCCACAGCGACTAAAGCTAGTAACTTCACCATAGATTCAAAAGCAACAGCGAGCATCAGCCCTGAACGATATTCGGTAACATCCACTTTGCGGGTACCAAAGAATATCGCAAACATTGCCATGATTAAGGTTGCAGATAACGCCAACATAGAGCCTGAAATACGGCTATCGTTTTGTAGTAATAAGAAACTACCACTGAGAGCTTTTAATTGCAGAGCAATGTAAGGAATCGTCGCTAATAAAGCGATAATTGTCACCATAATGGCGGTAGTTTGTCGTTTACCGTAGCGCGCTGAAATAAAGTCGGCAATTGTGGTGATATTTTGCTTTTTACTTACCAAAACTAATTTGCGCAAAAAACCTTGGCCAAAGAAAAATAGCAACGCAGGACCAATTAAAATCGGTAAGTAATTCCAACTGTTAGTAGCGGCTGTTCCGACTGAACCGTAGTAAGTCCAAGACGTACAGTAAATGCCTAATGAAAAAGAATAAACAAATGGATGGTGACTAATTCTTTTTGCAAGAGGAGTGGTTTTGTCCCCCCAATTTGCCAACCAAAACAACACGCCAATGTAGGCGAGTGCAACAAATAAAAGCGCAGCTGTCATGTTTAAATTCAGTAATTATTGTAATAACACTACCTTACCAGAATTATGCGCGATTTCGATGGCTAGATTTTTTGCAATAAAAATTAATAAAAAGTAAGTTATTGATAATAAATGGATAGTTCTGTTTTATGCACGGTTATTAGACTAATGTCGCAGATCATTCGTTTTTACTATTTTCGCTATTTCGCAGATTTATCTTTATAGGTTAAGTTGTTGTTAATTATTGTTTTTTACCATTTATTAACAAATGGTGTTTTGCAGTTTACGTAAACGTAAACCAGCTGTTACGACTATGGTCTCAATTCCATAAATCAGAACCCTTGCTAACTTAGTTAATGACAACTAATACCACTCATTACTTTCTTGTAATGCATAAGGGGATAAAAAATGGCTTTTAAAGATGAAGAACAAGCAAAAGCTTATTGGGCGGAAAACCTCGCACTGCTATTTAAATTATTAGCAATTTGGTTTGTCGTGTCATTTGGCTTCGGCATTTTACTGGTCGACGTACTTAACGAGATACGTTTCTTTGGGTTTAAACTCGGCTTCTGGTTCTCCCAGCAAGGCGCTATTTACACCTTTGTTGCTTTGATTTTTGTTTACGTTTTCAAAATGAATACGTTAGATAAAAAATATGGCGTAGACGAATAGGAGCTAAGCAATGGATGTTCAAACACTCACATTTATTATCGTCGGTTTAAGCTTCGCGCTTTATATCGGCATCGCAATCTGGGCTCGTGCTGGGTCAACAAATGAATTCTATGTTGCAGGGGGCGGTGTACCGCCGCTAGCAAATGGTATGGCAACCGCTGCTGACTGGATGAGTGCGGCATCGTTTATCTCAATGGCGGGTATTATCTCGTTTGCGGGCTATGACGGTGGTGTATATTTAATGGGTTGGACAGGTGGTTATGTACTACTTGCACTTTGTTTAGCACCTTACCTACGTAAGTTTGGTAAGTTCACGGTGCCAGATTTCATCGGTGACCGTTATTACTCACAAGCTGCACGAGTTGTTGCAATTTTATGCGCCATCTTTATCTGTTTCACATACATCGCAGGTCAAATGCGTGGTGTAGGTGTGGTTTTCTCTCGCTTCTTAGAAGTAGATATTGAGACCGGTGTTTACATTGGTATGGTGATTGTATTCTTCTACGCTGTATTAGGCGGTATGAAGGGGATTACATATACGCAAGTAGCTCAGTACTGTGTACTGGTATTTGCTTACCTTGTTCCAGCAATCTTCATTTCAATGATGATGACAGGTCACTTCTTCCCACAAACAGGTTTTGGTGCAACGCTTAGCGATGGCTCAGGACAGTTTGTACTCGATAAATTAGATGGGCTCAGTACCGAGCTTGGCTTTGCGCAGTACACCGAAGGCTCGAAGAGCATGATTGATGTATTCGCAATCACAGGTGCGTTAATGGTTGGTACTGCAGGTTTACCGCACGTAATCGTTCGTTTCTTCACTGTTCCTCGTGTTAAAGACACGCGTATCTCAGCTGCATGGACACTTGTTTTCATTGCAATCGTTTATACAACGGCACCAGCTGTAGCGTCATTCGCTCGTGTAAACATGATTGATACAATTAACGGTAAAGACGGTAGCGGTACAGAGTATGCAGAAGCACCAGCATGGGTTAAAAACTGGGAAAGAACAGGCCTAATCACCTTTAACGATAAAAATGGTGACGGCAAAATGTTCTACTCAGCAGGTAAGATTGATGATCCAAACAGCGCTAACGAAGTTAAAGTTGACCGCGACATCATGGTACTTGCTAACCCTGAGATTGCAGACTTACCAGCATGGGTTGTAGCATTGGTTGCAGCAGGGGGTATCGCAGCAGCGCTATCAACTACAGCAGGCTTACTATTGGTAATCTCGACCTCGGTTTCGCACGATTTATTAAAACGTACCTTAAAACCAGATATTAGTGATAAACAAGAGCTACTTGCTGCGCGCTTAGCAGCGATGATAGCGATTGTGATTTCAGCTTACTTTGGTATTAACCCGCCTGGATTCGTGGCTTCGGTTGTTGCCTTTGCCTTCGGCTTAGCAGCGGCGAGCTTCTTCCCAGCCATCATTATGGGTATCTTCTCTAAGAAGATGAATAAAGAAGGTGCGGTTGCGGGTATGGTGACAGGTATTACATTCACAGCGGCTTATATTATTTACTTCAAGTTCGTAAGTCCTGAATTAAATACACCGGCACACTGGTTATTTGGTATCTCACCTGAGGGTATCGGTCTAGTTGGTATGATTGTTAACTTTGTAGTTGCAGCTATCGTACTTAAACTAACAGCTGAAACACCAGTTGAAATCCAAGAAATGGTTGAAGGTATCCGTAACCCTAAAGGTTCTAGCGCAGCACACGCGCACTAATAAAACCATTTTATGAGAACACACTCTTGAAGATCAAAAGCCCGACTTAAGTCGGGCTTTTTATTTATTTAAAACAGGGGTAGTGTAGATATTGTCTCTATTTTATAGCGAGAATGACCATGAATACCGAGCAACAGGAAGTCGCCCAATTTGTGATGCAACAAACGCCGTTTAATCAGCTAGATAGCGCTGCATGCGAGTATTTTGTTAATCATCTCGATATTATTTATCTGACCCGAGAGAATCAAAATCAGTGGTTAAGCTCTGATAATTTACGGTTATTTTTAATTCGCTCTGGCGACTACGACTTAGTCGACCCAATAGGCGATGTGATCACTAAGTTATCAAGTGGCGATTACTTTGGTTTTCCGTCACTGTTAACCGGCGAAGCGATTCAAAATAGCATTTCAGTGCAAAAGGAAGGCATTGTTTACATGCTAAACCAAGCGGCATTTGATTACTTACGCCGAGAGTACAAGGTGTTTGAGCAATACTTTGTTCGCGCCCATAAAAACCGTTTATTGTCGTCTCATTATAAAAGTCAAAACGACAGTTGGTCGGAGAAAAAAATTTGCGAATTGATGAATCGTAAAGCGGTCACTTTGGCGCCAGAGGCAAGTATTCGTCAAACCGCTAAAAAAATGAAACAGCATGGTGTTTCGTCGATTATGCTAACTGAGCATGATCGCCTCGTTGGGGTCGTGACCGACAGAGACTTACGCAATCGCGTATTGGCCGATGAGGTTGACCCTCAAGAGTCAGTAAGTAGCATCATGACCTGTAAGCCCAAGTTTATTTTTGAAAATAATCGCGTGTTTTCGGCATTGCACTTAATGCTTAAGCACAATATTCACCATTTACCTGTGCTTGATGAACATCACAAACCGCTTGGTATGCTCACCAGCACAGATTTGCTGCGTCAGCAAAAAAGCGATCCAGTGCAATTGATTGGACGAATTTATAAAGCGCATAGCGTGGTAGATTTAAAGCGTTATTCGCAAGAGATACCCGGCTTGTTAAAAGGCTTTTCAAACAATATTGATGACATCTCCTTGATTGGTAAATTATTAAGTGGCTTAACCGATGCACTGACTTCGCGGTTAATCCGTTTGTTCCAAGAAGATAATGGCGCGGCACCAACCAGCTTTAGTTTTATTTGTTTTGGTTCACAAGCAAGGGAAGAGCAAACATTGCATTCAGACCAAGATAATGGCTTGTTACTACCTGATGATTTAACGGACGAACAACAAGATTACTTTAAGCGTATGGGCGAATATGTCTGTGAGCATTTAATTGAGTGCGGCATAAAACGTTGTCCTGGCAATATCATGGCGAGCAATGCAGAATGTCGAATGGGCATTAACGCTTGGACTGAAAAGTTTCATAAGTGGATCACCTCACCGACACCAGAGGCGATGCTCAATTGTAAGATATTTTTTGACTTACGTTTTATAGAAGGTTCCACTACCTTATATGCACGCTTTTGTGAGCAGCTAAAACGCATTTCTAAGAATGACTTATTCTATGCGGCTATGGCGAGCGACATTAAAAATACCCCAGTGCCCATTGGTTTGTTTAATCAGTTCAAATTAGAAAAAGACGATAAACAGCATAAATACCTCGACTTAAAAAAACGCGGTGTGGTGATCATTAACGACATAGTGCGTTTATATTCCCTCAAAGCGGGTATTCAGCGCGCTAATACCCAAGAGCGCATAGACGCGTTAATGAAATTTTCGCTACTCAATAAAGATGACCTATATAACTTAAAAGACTGTTGGCGCTTTTTAACTCAACTGCGTTTAGGCACGCAAATTAACGAAGAAGGACTGCCTAGCAACTGCATTAACCCAAATGCGTTGAATTCATTGGAGCGACATCAATTAAAAGAAGCATTTTATTTGGTTAAGCAGGCGCAGCAAGCCGCCGCATTTAAGTTTGCTCGCGGTAGTTTATAGGAGAGGGTATGGTTAAACGCTGGTTAAGTCGGTATTTAGCGCGAAAGCAACTTTTGGCAGCTGATGCCTATAAAGAGCGCTATGTAGTGATAGACATGGAGTTAACGGGCCTTGACCCTCGCCAGCACGAAATTGTTTCGGTGGCGTGGGTAATGATAGAAGATCAGTGCATCAAACTCAGTGGTGCGCAGCACTTAATAAATAAAGACGTGCAAAGCTTAGAGCAAAGCCCGATTTATCATGGTATCGCTAAACATGATATCGCTGCAGGTGAGAGCCTCGAAACCATTCTTGGCAAGCTGCATCAGCATTTTGGTGAGTGCATTCTAGTGTTTCATAACGCGGCACTAGATTGGGGGTTCTTAAAACAGGCGTGCAGAACGCTTGGTTTAGATGCAAAAGCGCGTTTAATTCTTGATACCTTCGTTATTGAAAAAAAACGCCTGCACCAGCAAGGCCACGAAATTGGCCACGATGATTTAACACTAAGCGAATGCCGCAAGCGCTACAACTTACCGCATTACAGCTCGCACCATGCCCTTACTGATGCGATGGCAACGGCCGAGTTATTCTTAGCACAGTGTCATCAAATTAGTCGTGGTAAGGCATTGAAAGTAGGAGAGCTTGTGTGAATCAGTTAGAATTAAAAGTGCCCCCAGTTGCGCTGGTTTTGATCATTGCGTTGATGATGTGGGGCACAGCAGAGTTGTTTACGAGTTTTAGCTTCTCGTTTTTTGCAGCATCTTTTGTAGCACTACTCATTGCATTTTCAGGTGTGGTGTTTGCTTTATTAGGTGTTTATCAATTTCGCAAGCAAGGCACGACCGTTGACCCTCGAATTCCAGAACAGTCAGCAAGTCTTGTTACCAGTGGTGTTTATCAATTTAGCCGTAACCCAATGTATGTAGGTATGTTATTAATGCTAGTTGGTTGGGGAATTTATCTTGGTAATATTGCGAGTTTTATTATGCTGCCGATATTTATTCTTTATATGAATCGATTTCAAATTATGCCAGAAGAAACGTTTATGGCAGAGAAGTTTGGATTAGCATACCAGCAATACAAAAAATCTGTTCGTCGCTGGCTATAAAGGATTAAAGAAAGAGACAGAGGTTGCTAACGCAGATTTATTGACCTTGCCCTCTTATAAAAACTTTTCAGGTCGATTACCAAAATTGTGCCATCTAGGGTTGTTAAAGTAGTTTTATTTACCTTGCCCTCTAATAAAAACTCTTCAGGTCGATTACCAAAATTGAGCCATCTAGGGTTGTTAAAGTAGTTTTATTTACCTTGCCCTCTTATAAAAATGTGTAAGGTCGATTACAATACCGCCATCTAAAAGGCAGCTGCCTTTATCTGCAAGCAAATAGAGTGGATTTTCTTCTTCATGGCAATCAAACTTGCAATTAATGGTTTTGGTCGAATCGGGCGCAATATCGTCCGTGCCCTGTATGAATCTGGGCTTGAAGATCAAATCAAAATTGTCGCTATTAACGAATTAGCCGACCCAAAGGGCATTGCCCATCTCCTTAAATACGATACATCTCATGGCCGCTTTTCATTCCCTGTTAATCTTGGCGAAGATACTTTAACGGTTGCTAACGACTCTATAGCCTTATTTGCAGAAGAAAACCCTGCAGAACTGCCTTGGCAAACACTAGATGTTGATGTGGTTCTTGAATGTACTGGGGTGTATCACTCACGTGAACATGCAGAGCTACACTTAGCTGCGGGCGCAAAAAAAGTATTGTTTTCACAGCCTGCAGATGCTGATGTTGATGCCACAATTGTGTATGGTATTAACGATGATGAGCTAAAAGCAGAACATACGATTGTTTCAAATGGTTCATGTACCACAAACTGTATTGTGCCAGTGATTAAAGTGTTAGATGACGCATTTTCAATTGAGTCTGGGGCCATTACGACGATTCATGCCTCGATGCATGATCAACAAGTGATTGATGCGTATCATCATGATTTGCGTCGTACTCGCGCTGCAAGCCAGTCTATTATTCCAGTAGATACAAAGCTTGCGCGTGGTATTGAGCGCATTTTGCCTAAGTTTCATAGTCGCTTTGAGGCCATTGCTGTTAGGGTACCAACTATCAATGTGACGGCGATGGATTTAAGTGTAACAGTGAATACCGATGTGAATTTAGCGACTGTCAATCAAGCACTTAAGTTAGCAGCAAAAGACCGTCTTGAAGGTATTTTAAGCTACACAGAAGAGCCATTGGTATCGGTAGATTTTAATCATGACCCACATTCTTGTATCATAGATGGCACTCAGACACGTGTTAGTCATAAACGACTGATAAAGTTGTTAGTGTGGTGCGATAATGAGTGGGGCTTTGCTAATCGTATGCTCGACACTGCGCGTGCGATGATGGCTGTAAGCCAATAATGTATAAATATAATATTAGTATCGTTAACTAAGGAGAAGTCCATGTCGGTCATTAAAATGGCAGATTTAGATTTAAACGGCAAACGCGTGTTAATTCGTGAAGATTTAAATGTGCCTGTAAAAGAAGGTAAAGTGACCTCTGATGCACGTATTCGTGCAGCATTACCAACTATTAAATTAGCGTTAGAAAAAGGCGCTAAAGTAATGGTGATGTCACACCTTGGCCGCCCTACGGAAGGGGAATATGATGAAGCGTTTTCACTCGCCCCTGTTGTTGATTATTTAAATAATGCTCTTGAGCAAACTGTTCGTCTTGAAAAAGATTACCTTGATGGCGTTGATGTAGCAGACAACGAAGTGGTTGTTTTTGAAAACGTGCGTTTTAACGTTGGCGAAAAGAAAAACGACGAAACACTGTCTAAAAAATTAGCTGCATTATGTGATGTTTACGTAATGGATGCATTTGGTACGGCTCACCGTGCACAAGCATCGACTCACGGTGTGGGCTTATTTGCTGATGTTGCATGTGCTGGTCCACTTCTTGCGGCCGAGCTAGACGCACTAGGTAAAGCGCTTGATAACCCAGCTCGTCCTTTAGTGGCTATCGTTGGTGGCTCTAAAGTATCGACTAAGTTAACTGTACTTGATTCGCTATCTAAAGTGGTTGATCAACTTGTAACGGGTGGTGGTATTGCTAATACCTTCATCGCGGCAGCAGGGCACCCAGTAGGTAAATCTTTATTTGAAGCTGATTTAATCGATGAAGCAAACAAATTAAGTGCAGCTGCAAAAGCGAATAATGGCGAAATTCCTGTACCAACAGATGTTGTTGTAGGTAATGAATTCTCTGAATCTGCAGTAGCGACACTAAAAGATGTGACTGAAGTAACAGATGAAGACATGATTTTTGATATTGGCCCTGATACAGCAAACCAATTAGCAAAAATTATTGCTAATGCGGGTACCGTTGTATGGAATGGTCCAGTAGGTGTATTTGAATTTGATCAATTCGGTAACGGCACACGTGCTATTGCAGATGCGATTGCTAACTCAAATGCATTCTCGATTGCTGGTGGCGGTGATACGCTTGCAGCGATTGATAAATACGGCATTGCCGATAAAGTTTCTTACATTTCAACCGGTGGCGGTGCTTTCCTTGAATTTTTAGAAGGGAAAAAACTACCAGCAGTTGCTATGCTTGAAGAGCGTGCTAAGTAATTAGTGCGAAAGCCAGCGTAGTTGTTAAGTAATTACGCTGGTTTAGCTGTTTATAAAATACCTCTCACCCTCAATTTATTTACAGCTATTACGGTAGGCGACAGCTTCTCGCGATGCAGTGATGCATCAAAAAATAACTTATATCCGTTCAAACTAGATGGTAGGTAACTACTGTCGATACAATTTGGAGAATACCAAATGGCTTTAATCAGTATGCGACAACTTCTTGATCATGCAGCTGAAAATGGTTATGGCGTACCTGCGTTTAACGTTAATAACCAAGAGCAAATGCGTGCAATTATGGAAGCGGCTGACAAAACAAACAGCCCAGTAATTGTACAAGGTTCTGCAGGCGCTCGTGCCTATGCCGGTGCCCCTTTTATTCGTCATATGATTTTAGCTGCCGTTGAAGAATGGCCACATATCCCAGTTGTAATGCATCAAGACCACGGTACATCACCGGGTGTATGTCAGCGTTCAATCCAATTAGGCTTTTCATCAGTAATGATGGATGGCTCATTAATGTCTGATGGTAAAACCCCTTCAAGCTACGAATATAATGTTGATGTAACACGTCAAACAGTTGAAATGGCGCATGCTTGTGGTGTGTCTGTTGAAGGCGAGTTAGGTGTTTTAGGTTCACTTGAAACAGGTGAAGCAGGTGAAGAAGATGGCGTTGGTGCAGAAGGTAAACTGTCTACGGATCAAATGCTAACAGATCCAGAAGAAGCGGCTGACTTCGTTCGTAAAACGAAAGTGGATGCACTGGCTATCGCTTGTGGTACATCACATGGTGCGTACAAATTCACTCGTCCACCAACAGACGATATCTTAGCGATTGATCGCATCAAAGAGATCCATGCCCGTATTCCTAACACTCACTTAGTAATGCATGGTTCGTCTTCAGTGCCACAAGAGTGGTTAGAAGTGATCAACCAATACGGTGGTGAAATCCCTGAGACTTATGGTGTGCCAGTAGAGCAGATCATCGAAGGTATTAAGTACGGTGTTCGTAAAGTAAATATCGATACCGATCTTCGTTTAGCATCAACAGGTGCAATTCGTCGTCACTTAGCTTTAAACCCTGCTAACTTCGATCCACGTAAATACTTAGCAGAAGCAACGAAAGCAATGACTGAGATCTGTGTTGCTCGTTACGAGGCCTTTGGTACTGCGGGTCAAGCGGCTAAGATCAAGCCTATTTCTTTAGATGATATGCACCTTAAATACTTATCGGGTGAACTTGATCCACAAATCAAGTAATTGATAATAAGTTGAAAAAGCCGGCTTTTGCCGGTTTTTTTATACCAATTCGTTTAATTAAGTGGTCTATTTTGAGGCAATAAAACCTCGTTGATAACAAGGCAAAAATTTCGCTATTTAGTTGTTCTAAATGAGAAATTTTTAACGCAGGTAGCGACAGGTTTTATCCTTCAAAATGATTAAGTATTATTGTGGATTGGTATTACCGCCTTGATCAAGGCGGATCAGCGATTTACTTACTCATGCACCTCAGGATCAGTGTTTTACTAACCTTGGCTTTCACGGATCATTATTTTACTAGTTGTAGACTGATCAGGGGCTTTTCTTTGTTCACCTTTTAAACAATGTGCTGATCGCCCTAACATTAAATCAACAAGTTAACGTACTCTCTAAGTAAAAAACTGATCTGTGATTGATCAACTTAGTAAAAACCTGATCCTGATCTGATTTAGTTGGTAGATCAGTGATCCGTGATTTTTATTTGAAATATTCTCTCCTTGCCTTGACCAAAAGCCCTTTATGTTCGATTTTTAAGTTACTGCTTAAATTAAGGATCGCTACCATGAAAAAACCTGCCATGATGTTGTCGAGCTTTGCTATGTGCTTTATTTCCTTTCATAGTGCTGCCGAAGCAGTAGATGTATATGGACGGGCTCATTTAGGGATTGCTAACAGCGACACTGGAAATGGCAGTGAAACTTCCATAGAGAGCTACAACTCACGAATGGGGATCAAAGGTAGTGGTGATATAAGTGATGGTTTAAAAGCCGTATATAAATTTGAATTTGCGGTTAATGCCGCTGATCAAGACAGCGATGGTAAAACTGAAGAGAATATTACCGCACGTAATCAATATGTAGGTTTACAAGGCAGTTATGGGCAAATTGTGATAGGCCGTCATGATACTGCGTTGAAGGTCGCACAAGGCAAAGTTGATTTAATGAATGACTTTAATGGTGATATTAAGGCTTTGTTTAATGGTGAAAACCGTCTTGGTGATGTGCTGCATTATAACTCACCAATAGTTGGTAATATGCAGTTTGTAGTGACCTATATTGCTGAAGATAACTCCAAACAAAATGATGAAACAGGTATTTCTGCAGCGATAACATATGGTGATAGCAAGCTTAAAAAAGCGCCTTATTTTGTAAGTGTTGCCCACGACAGTAAAGTAGCAGGTTACGATACAACACGGTTTACTGCGCAAGGTAAATTAGGTGAGCTAACCTTAGGCGGTATGTATCAACAAAGTGAAAAAGTATCGGGTTCAAACAAAGAAGATGGCTTTTTAGTCAGTGCCTCTTATAAAATTGATAAATATAAATTACTCGCACAATATCAAGACTCTGATGGTGACTTTGGCAAGCTCAAAGATTCAGGCAGTGGTACCTCAGTCGGTGTGGAGCGAAGCCTGTCAAAACAAGCACGTATGTATATGTGGTATACGCAATTTTCACTAGATAATAATTCTGATGAAGATCATTTAGCAGTCACTTTAAGGTATGATTTTTAGCCTGAAAAGGCTGTTTTTTCCTTAAAATTGCTTATTTTTACGCTGATTTTTTTGAAGTTTTTGAATTACTCGTTAGACTTTCATAAAAATGTCATACTTAGTCATAATAATGAAACCAGTTCGCTAACGTAAGAGATAAATTGGAATGTCACGTAAAGTACTAGTCGTCGATGACGAAGCGCCTATCAGAGAGATGCTGGTTTTTGTTTTAGAACAAAATGGTTTTCAAGCAATTGAAGCAGAAGATTATGACTCTGCTATTGAAGCGATGGTTGAGCCATACCCAGATATGGTTTTATTAGATTGGATGTTACCTGGTGGTAGCGGAATCCAAATCGCTAAAAAGTTCAAGCAAAATGAATATACTCGTCAAATCCCTATCATAATGCTGACAGCGCGCGGTGAAGAAGAAGATAAAGTGCGCGGATTAGAAGTAGGTGCTGATGACTACGTAACAAAACCTTTCTCACCAAAAGAATTAATGGCGCGTATTAAAGCGGTTATTCGCCGTGTTTCACCTACTTCATTAGAAGAAGCTATTGAAGTTCATGGTTTACGCCTTGACCCAATTTCACACCGTGTAACATCAGAAGGTAGTGAATTAGATATGGGACCAACAGAATTTAGACTACTGCATTTTTTCATGACTCATCCTGAACGTGTTTACAGCCGTGAACAATTACTTGATCATGTATGGGGAACAAATGTATACGTAGAAGACCGTACTGTTGATGTGCATATTCGTCGTCTACGTAAAGCGATTGCACCATTGGGGCATGACCGTTTAGTGCAAACCGTTCGTGGTGCAGGCTATCGTTTTTCAAGTAAATTATAAGTGTCATAGGAATGACCTTAACAAGCTAATTTACATACTTAAGGTAAAGTGAGTGTATGTATCGAGTAGTGAATAAACAGGCGTTAGCAAAACGCCTGTTTATGTATTTCTTACCCTTGTTATTAGTTGGCGTACTTGTAGGTGCGCCTTTTTTGCTTTTATTTTTAGGCTCTTTTGCACTTCTAATTTGGCATTATCATCAATTATATCGCCTCAGCGATTGGCTCCTTAATCAACGTAGTTTTAACCCACCTGAAGGGGAGGGAGCGTGGGAGCAAGTCTTTGAAGGGATTTATCATTTACAACATCGTAACCGTAAAAAACGCAATGAACTGGCAGATTTAATACGCCGTTTTCGAGATGGTGCTGAAGCGGTACCTGATGCCGTTGTGGTACTACAAAAAGATCTCAGTATTATATGGTGTAACCAGCTAGCACTTAAAGTGTTAGGGCTACAATGGCCGACCGATCATGGGCAACGCTTAGATAATCTTATTCGCGATCCCAAATTTGCTAAGTATATGCACAAAGCCTGTTTCGATGAACCGCTCGAGCTTGATGGTGGCCACAGCTACGATCAAACTCTAGAGTTTCGTGTTATGCCTTATGCAAGTTCGCAGTTGATGATGGTAGTGCGTGATGTCACGCGCTTAAAGCAACTAGAACAAATGCGAAAAGATTTTGTGGCTAATGTGTCTCATGAGCTAAGAACACCGCTTACGGTGGTAACCGGTTACTTAGAAATGCTTGATTCAGAAAGCCTGCCACCTCCTGCAATGTGGCACAAAGCGCAAACGACTATGCTCGAGCAATGTAAGCGAATGGACAGCTTGGTTAATCAATTGCTGTCGCTGTCGCGGATTGAAGGGGCGCGTCGTCAAGATAACGACAAGCCTGTCAATGTACCGCAGCTGCTTACCTATATTCAAACTGAGGCACAGTCACTAAATCAAGATAAAGGTCATGAACTGATTTTTAACATTGATGCCAGCCTCGATATAAAAGGTGCTGAAGATGAATTGCGTAGTGCCTTTTCTAACCTTGTTTTTAATGCCATTCATTACACCAAGCCTGGCGGCAAAATCGTGGTTGATTGGCAGCGTAAAAATGACCAAGCTTTATTTAGTGTGACCGATAATGGCGATGGCATTGCCGCAGAGCACATAAACCGCTTAACGGAACGTTTTTATCGTGTAGACAAGGCTCGTAGCCGCACTACTGGTGGTTCTGGCTTAGGTTTAGCTATTACAAAACATGTACTTACACGTCATGACAGCCGTTTAGATATTCGCAGTCAATTAGGAAAGGGTTCAACTTTTTCGTTCGCATTTGGTAATGAAAAAATCGTATCGATAGTAGAAAAAATTGAAAAAACTGCAAAGTCATAAAAATGTCATTTTAGAGTAATCTAACTGTCATCTAGTGTCATTAGAGTAGACCGCAGTTAGGAAATGGGACGAACAAATCGGAGTAACCCCTATGAAATTCAAAAATCTCGTTGCCGCAATGGGTGTGGCTGTAACAACATTTGTATCAGCACAAGCAGCTGCAGTAGATAAAGATATGCCTGAGTACACAAAAACAAGTGGTATCTCTGGTAACTTCTCATCTGTAGGTTCTGACACGCTTGCAAACATGATGACGTTCTGGGCAGAAGAGTACAAACGCTTCTATCCAAACGTGAACATCCAAATTCAAGCAGCGGGTTCTTCAACGGCTCCACCTGCATTAACTGAAGGTACAGCAAACTTCGGCCCTATGAGCCGTCGTATGAAGTCAAAAGAAATTGAAGCATTCGAAAAACGTTACGGCTATAAGCCAACTGAAGTACGCGTTGCAATCGATGCACTTGCTGTATTCGTACACAAAGACAATCCAATCAAAGGTTTACGTATTGACCAAGTTGACGCGATTTTCTCTTCTACACGTAAATGTGGTGCTGAAGCAGAAGTTAACCGTTGGAGCGATGTTGGTCTAGAAGGCGATTGGGCTGCAAAAGATATTCAGCTTTACGGTCGTAACTCAGTATCGGGTACTTACGGTTACTTTAAGA
This sequence comes from Pseudoalteromonas sp. APAL1, assembly GCF_021532475.1. NCBI lineage: Bacteria > Pseudomonadati > Pseudomonadota > Gammaproteobacteria > Alteromonadales > Pseudoalteromonadaceae > Pseudoalteromonas > Pseudoalteromonas sp. APAL1. The sequence continues at coordinate 62,943 of NZ_JAKGAW010000002.1, forward strand.
AAAAAGCACTTTGTAAAGGTGACTTCCGTAATAACGTAAACGAACAGCCTGGTTCTGCATCTGTAGTACAGTCAATCTCTTCGTCAGTGAACGCGATTGGTTACTCAGGTATCGGTTATAAAACATCAGGTGTACGTACAGTACCACTTGCTAAGAAAGGCGATAACTTTGTTGATGCAACATTAGAAAACGTAGCAACAGGTAAATACCCACTATCTCGTTTCTTATATGTTTACGTGAACAAGCACCCTAACAAGCCTCTTGCACCAATTGATGCAGAGTTCTTAAAAATGGTGTTATCTGTAGATGGTCAAAAAATTGTTGAGAAAGATGGTTATGTGCCACTTTCAGGCAAAATGGCAATGGCTGAACTTAAAAAGCTAGGCCTTCTGTAACAACCATACAGACATAGCTAAGAAAACCGCTCATTGAGCGGTTTTTTTTCGTTTAGCTTTTGGCAAAGAGCTTGGCTTTAATACGTTGCTGAGCAATACGTACTTGCTTACGCTTTTTACCCGAAGGTGCCTTAAAGCTTTGAATTGGCATTACCGTAGGGTATTCATTCGGTAATGCAGGAACACTAAAGTCAGCATGTTCATCTTTTGGTAAACCAATTTCTTGTTGGTGTACACGAAGTGCCGCTAAAGTATCATCGTTTTCAACTTCACTTGGGCATAAAAATAAACCCATTTTACGCATTTTAACACCTAAGCCGATGCTACTTGAGTAGCGTACAATCGGTGCAGCCAAAATAAGACCCACTAAAATAGGTGATAACCACCAAAAGAAGGTTGGTGTGAAGTAGTAAGCGACGCCTCCCCAAATAATTGCGGTAATAGTCGAAAATAACGTATAACCAATCGCTTCTTTCCAAGGCACCATGCGGCCTTCACGAGGCTGTGCATCCCAACTGACTTTTTTACCCAAAAATACGCATACTACAAAATAGCTATGAAATACCATCATTAGCGGTGCAATCACAATCGCAAAAATGGTTTCGATGACTGAACCTGCAATAAGCTTCATGGTGCCGCCAAAGGCTTTGTTACGGTGTACCAAAGTTACAATAACACCCATTAATTTTGGCAGTAACAACAGCACGGCAGTAATAAATAATAACGAATCAATTAAATCTGTTTTGGCAATTTGCCAAGTAGGGAAAAGCTGATAAGCATGGTTAAAATACACGTCACTATTCAGCGCACGAGTCACCGCATCTAAGGTACTTAATGCCAGCATAGATAACCAAATTAACGATGAGATATAGGCTGTGGCACCAAATAAAAAGTGCATTTTACTCATTAGCTTAAGGCCAGATTTAGGCAATAAACCTAAATGCTGGATATTACCTTGCACCCAACGTCTATCACGAATCGCATAATCAAGAATATTACTTGGTACTTCTTCGTAACTACCTTCAACATCGCTCAGCAGTAACACATCCCAGCCACTACGATGAAGAAGTGAAGCTTCGACGAAGTCATGACTTAAAATCTCACCACCAAATGGGGCATTGCCTTTTAAAACTGGCAGACCGCAGCATTTAGTGAATGCCTCAACGCGAATAATGGCGTTGTGACCCCAGTAGTTTGCTTGGTTTGTTTGCCAAAAAGCAGAACCGGTTGCTAGCATCGGGCTATATAAAATTGAGGCAAACTGTAAAAAGCGACCAAAAAACGTGTCTTGGCGAACTGGAATTGGAATAGTTTGGATTAAGCCTGATTTTGGATTACTGATCATGCTAGCAGTAAGCTCGAGCATACACTGACCCGTCATAATGCTATCGGCATCAAGTACAATCATGTGATCGTATTGGCTACCCCAACGTTCACAAAAGTCGGTTAAGTTACCTACTTTACGGTGTTTATTGTCTTCACGGCGACGATAAAAGGTATGCTTTGCTAAATCACCTAAGCGTTTAGTGAGTGCATTCCATGCTTTAAGTTCATTACGAGCAATTTCAGGGTCTTGCGTATCACTAAGCAAGTAAAAGTCGTAATGTGGCATCTGCCCTGTTTTTGCCAGCGAGCGAAGGCTAACTTCAAAACCAGCTATCACACGTTCTGTATCTTCATTGTAGATAGGCATAACAATGGCTGTTTTAGTTTGGCTTAAGGCATGCTGATCAATCTCGATTGGTTTTTGACGTTTTAAGGTCAACGGGTCAATACGAAATAATTGCAGGATGAAGCCCATACAGCCACTACAAAAGGCTGTAACAATCCACGCGAAGGTGACTGTAAATAATGCCAGTAAAGCGTACTCAAGCGGTGTCATGCCGTTAGAATTTAAAATATCGAACATGATCCACACGCCATAGGCGGTAATGGTGAGCGCTAGGCTCGAAAAAAGCCAAGCGCGTGTTTTTTTGAACGGCATTGCTGTTGCTTCTAATGCTTTACTATTGGACGTCGTTTGGATACCAGACATAGCTCCATACCTCGCTGATTTCTTTGTCACGTAGTTTTAACGATAAGCGCATATCTACAGGCTTATCTCCCTCTGGCGCCACTTTAAAGGCTACGCGCCATCCTTGATTATTTGGTAACTGCTGCACAGTTTTATCGCTCACTTGACCTGATGACAGGGTTAAATCGGCCATCATGGCAAAATTAGCTGAAAGTTGATTGATGTTTTCACCACTAAAATCTACGGTAAATTGACGATGACTTTTCGGTGGCGGATTCTTCTCACCCGGAAGTGCAGCACTACCAATTCGGGTTCTTAACACACTCGCTTTATCTTGAGTTGCAAGCGTGGCATTGAAAGTTGAAAGCTTGTAACTAAAGCTTAAGTTGTCACCGGCTTTCATTGGCTGCTCTGGCACCCAATAGCTAACAATATTGTCGTTGGTTTCTGTATCTGTTGGGATCTCAACTAACTCAACGCGTCCTTTACCCCACGCACCAAGTGGCTCAATCCACATGCTCGGACGATTATGGTAATGTGCCTCGGTATCAAGGTAGTTATTAAAGTCACGGTCTCGTTGCGCTAAACCAAAGCCTTTTGGATTATCGTAGCTAAACGAAGTAACGCTTAATTTTTTTGGGTTATTCAGTGCACGCCAAACCCATTGACCTTGTTCTGATTGCATCAAGAGACCATCAGAGTCATGCACTTCTGGGCGGTAATCATCAAGAAACTTGGTACTGTTTTCACCGTGATAGAACATGCTTGTTAAAGGGGCAATCCCAAGTTTTTTAATGTCTTTACGAGCAAAGATCTGCATCTCGGTTTTTACTTCAGTATTGGTAGAAGGTGTTAATTCAAAGCGATAAGCACCTGATACTGATGGGCTGTCTAATAGGGCATAAAGCACGATAGTGGTATCTTCGGGTGCTGGTTTTACTAACCAAAACTCTTTAAACACTGGGAACTCTTCACCTGAATTCAAGGCAGTATCAATAGCAAGACCGCGGGCTGAAAGACCATATACTTGATGCGGGCCTACTAAACGAAAATAAGAAGCACCTTGAAATACTGCAACTTCGTCTTTGTACTCATTATTATTGAGTGGAAAATGCAAGCGGAAACCTGCATGACCAAGTTGTGTATTGGCAATTGCTTTACTGATCTCTTGTTCTAATGGTGCAGCGGTTGCATCGTAACGATAGTAATCTGTTTTAAATGGTAAACTCTTTACTTCAGCATTTTGCTCAACAGTATTAATAGCAACCGGTGAACGGTATAAAAAGCCTGGGTGGAATAACTGCACTTCATACAGGCTTTGATCTTTCCAAATTGCTTTATCAGTACGAAAACGGATTGCACGATAATCTTGATAGCCGATGCTTGTTAATGCTTCAAGCTCTAAATCTTTTGGTGCAACATACGGTTCAGATGCTAATTTCTTTGCGCGAGCCTTGATGACTTCAAATAGCTTTTCTTGAGGAATCGTGATCATTGCAGGCTTAAGCTCAACAGCAGTATTATCCTTTACTTGCTGTTTTTCATTTTCGGTAGCTTGAACCTTGACGGCTGTTTGTTCTGTTTCAGTCGCTTTTGGCTGGTCTGGGTCTTCAATAGCGTAACTAGTACCTGCACTCATGGCTAATAATACGCCCAAGAAGGTCTTCTTTTTGACAGCGCTGAAGAGCTTAGTTCGGGTTTCTGGTCTCATTCAATTTTCCTTTAGCCGTAAATCACGTTAATTCATTCATATCTCTTAGCAATTACTGAACCCATAATAAAAACTAATATTCTCAATGGCTTTGAGTTCGTACAGTAAATGCGAGTTGGTAAAAATTTGAAATTAGTGAGAAACAATTACACGGTTGCAGTTGTTTATTCGTCACCAATATGGAGAAGTTTAATGAACGAAAGCTTGCCCTAATATGAATAGCTTAAAGGACGAACAAAAATATGAACAAAATTACCATAGGCTTAATTGTGAAAGCGAAATTGTAATCGAGGAGGGGAGTGCAGGCACTGAAGGTGTTTTCAGTGCCTCGAAAAATCAGCTTATTTAACTTCACCTAATTTTTCTGCATTGGCTTTACATTGGTTGTAAGCTTCAATGCACTTGTTGCTACAGACTTTATGAACTAAGCCATCAGCCGTGCTTTGTTGTTCACAGCTTGCTTCGCATTGATAGTTTTGCTGAGCACATTGCTGCATTTCTGGATTGTCAATTTTGTTTGAGCAGGCAGACAGTAATGTCATAGCAAACAATGTTGCTGCAATTGCTGGTAGTTTTTTCATGCTTATCCCTAGTTTATGTCTATTCTTTGCAATCCATCTTACCCAGATTGTTGCTATTTAATCCAGCTCAACTTGTAAATTGTCAATTAAACGCACTGTACCTAAATAGGCGGCAGCTAAAATAACAAGTTGTTTATCAGCCGCGGTGGCTGGTTTTAGTGTTGAGCGCTCTGCAATCGAATAATAGTCAGGTTTTAGTCCTGCCATTTCGAGCTGAGTTTTTGCATCAGCCTCAAGTGTTGCGATGTCTGCGTTACCTTGTTTGAGTGCTGTTGCTGTATTATTTAGCGTGGCAAACAGCACTTTTGCGGTGTCTTTTTGCTCATCAGATAAATAGCCATTACGAGAGCTCATGGCAAGCCCAGATATTTCGCGACAAGTAGGTACGCCAATAATTTCAACTGGAATAGATAAATCGCGCGTCATGGTTTTAATGACTTGTAGCTGCTGAAAATCTTTTTCACCAAAACAAGCAAAGTCAGGTTGAACCAAATTGAATAACTTAGTAACAACCGTCGCAACACCTTTAAAGTGACCAGGACGTGAGCCACCACAGTAACCCATAGACACACCCGGTACATCGACAAAACTTTGTTCGCCTAAACCATTCGGATAAATAGTCTCAACAGAAGGGGTAAACACAATGTCAGTACCAAGATCTGCTAAACCTTGCTTGTCTTCGTTCAACGTACGTGGGTAGCTATCAAGGTCTTCATTGGCACCGAACTGCATCGGGTTTACAAAAATACTTACAACGACTTTATCAGCCAGTGTTTTGGCTTTTTCAACAAGTGAAAAGTGGCCTTGATGTAAATTGCCCATGGTTGGCACAAGCGCAATGCTCAGGCCTGCTTGACGCCATGCTTTTACTTGGCTGCGTAACGATTTGATTTCAGTGATTGATTGCATTTATTTAAACTCGTGTTCGGCACTTGGGAAAGCACCACTTTTTACATCTTCACAATACTTTTGCACTGCTGCTGGCATATTGCCTGTCTCTAATAAAAAGTTTTTTGAGAACTTAGGAATATAGCCTGCTGAAATGCCAACTAAGTCGTGCATTACTAAAATTTGTCCATCAGTTTGATTGCCAGCACCAATACCAATAGTTGGAATGCTTAGTTCATCAGTAATACGCTTAGCAAGCTCACTTGGTATGCATTCTAATACGATAAGTTGCGCGCCGGCTGCTTCAAGGGCTTTTGCATCACTGACCATTTTATCAGCTTGAGACTGCTCGCGGCCTTGAATTTTAAAGCCACCAAAAACATGGACAGATTGCGGCGTTAACCCCAAATGACCGCAAACTGGAATACCTTGTTGCGTCATAGCCTTGATGCTGTCGTGCAGCCACTCACCGCCTTCAAGCTTGATCATATTAGCGCCTGCACGCATTAGCTCTGCAGCATTTTTACACGCATCAGTTGGGTTGGCATAGGTCATAAATGGTAAGTCAGCAATCACAAACAATTCACGGCTACCGGCACGTACGCAGCGTGTATGATAAGCAATCTCACTGTTGGTTACTGCTAATGTGTCATCACCACCTTGCAATACCATTCCTAAAGAGTCACCGACTAAAATCACCTCGACGCCATTATCATGAAACAATTTAGCAAAACTGGCATCGTAGGCTGTTAATGCGGTGATTTTTTGTTGTTCTTGTTTCATTTTATTGAGAGTTGAAACGGTGATTTTAGACATAATTTCCTCTAAGGCTTTGCCTTGGTTGATTACTGCTGAGGGAGTTGTTGTAAACCGTTTAAAGGCAACGTTTTTGTTATATCAGCAAGTGATTGATTGTTCGGTAAAATGAGTGATGGCGCGATTTCAAGTAGCGGATACACCACAAATTCTCGCTCTGTTAGGCCGTAATGAGGCACGGTTAGGCGAGGGGTGTCGATCACATCATTGGCGAACAATAAAATATCTATATCAAGGGTACGTGGACCCCAGCGTTCTTCTTTACGTACTCGACCATGTTCAAGTTCAATAGCTTGAGTTAAATCAAGTAGCTGTTCAGGTTGTAATGCTGTTTTAACACAGGCTACGGCATTTACATAGTCAGGTTGATCCTGTGGTCCCATAGGTTTACTTGCGTAATCGTGCGAGACACAGACAAACTCAACTTCCTTTAAGGCTTTTAACGCTTCAACGGCTGCATGAATTTGTTTACGTGGCGCATTTAAATTAGCGCCTAATCCTAAATAAACCGTGTTCATACTTAATCAGCTTTTTTCTTGCGAGGGCGGCGGCGACGCTTCGGCCCACCTTGATGGCCGAGGTTTTTAACCATTTCTTTTTGCCCGTTGATGTCTTGGCTTAGGTAGGTTGTCCACCAAGTTGCCAGCTCTTCGTGCTGCTCTTCACCAGCTTGAACTCGAAGTAGTAAGAAGTCATAAGCTGCTTTAAAACGTGGTTGTTGCGTTAGCCTGTAGGCGCGCTGACCACCTCGTTTATCAAGACGTTGCTGAATATGCCAAATATCACGAGCACCTAATGTAAAGCGTTTTGGTACTGCAACATGTTGCGCGTTCTCACTGAGTACTTTATTCATTGCTTGCGCAAATGCATCGTATTCTGACAGTTGGTCGCGCTGTTGTAGTTTCTTCGCAATATTAAGTAGTGGAAACCACAATATAGCGGCAAAAATAAAGGCCGGAGTGACTTTTTTATCGGCATTAATACGCTTATCTGTGTTTTTAAACATTTGCAGAATAAACGCATGCTCAATGCCATCTGGGTTAGCATCTAAGATTTTATCAAGCGCAGGAAAGAGCGCTTTGAATAACCCATATTGGCGGAGCATTAAATAGTTTTCTTCTGCTTTGCCGTTTAAGAACAGTTTAAGTGACTCTTCAAATAAACGCGCTGGCGGAATATGATCTAGTAAATTAGCAAGGCCTTTAATGGGTTTTTCTGTGGCAGGCGCTATGCTCATGCCCAACTTTGTTGCAAACCTAACCGCGCGTAACATACGCACAGGGTCTTCACGGTAACGGGTTTCTGGGTCGCCAATCAGCTCGATTTGCTTCGCTTTTATTGCGCTGATACCGTTAGCGTAATCATAAATGCAAAAGTCGTTAATCGAGTAGTACAGTGCATTTATTGAAAAGTCACGGCGTTCAGCATCTTCTTCAATACTGCCGTAGACATTATCGCGCAGGAGTTGCCCGTGTTCGCTTGATTGGCTTATTTGATTTTTACTTTCATCCGCTTCATGGTGACCACGCATGGTAGCAACTTCGATGATTTCGCGACCAAACACAATATGCGCTAGGCGAAAGCGACGGCCGATTAGTCGACAATTACGAAAGAGTTTTTTAATTTGCTCAGGCGTTGCATTAGTTACAACATCAAAATCTTTTGGTTGCTGGCCTAACAATATATCTCGAATACAACCACCTACTAGATAGGCATCAAACCCACCTTCTTTAAGGCGGTATAATACTTTGATTGCATTTGGGCTAAATTGTTTGCGTGAAATACCATGTTCACTGCGCTCGATCACCAAAGGTAACTCGCTCGTTTGTACAGCATTACTGGATGTCGTGGCATTTGGGCCAATAATCTGCCGACAAAATTGAAAAAGCTTGGAAATAATAATCTGTCTCCTACGACGCGGACTCTGCGACTCATCAAGTATAGCGCTTGTTTGTTACTTCGCCGATGAGAGATTGACTCGATAACGGAGTGTTTAATATGACGCTAAAGCAAGGTGTTGATGAATCGTACACTTTGGGTCGCTATCATATACCAGCGTGGCTGAAAAATTAAGTTACTCTACCTTTAAAATTGGCAATTTATTTTGTAATAGTAAGAAAGTCACAAAAAGCTGAGTTAGGATCCTCACTAACTTGGATTTCTAGGCTCTTAGGAACCAGTTCCATACGATAGGTTTTAATTGCCCACTCAAGCATTTGCTCAATGCTTAACGAGAGGATGGATGCCTCAGGCTGTAATCCTAAAAAGCGCAAGGCATCAAACAGTGCAGGTTTAGGATCTTTTTTAGAAATGGCCGGCGCATAATTTTGTTTTGACAATTTAAAACCCGGTTTTGCAACCGCAAGGGGTAAATGTGCATACTGCGGAGCCGGTTGATTAAGTTGCTTAAATAAGCTTAGCTGCCTAGCTGTGGGCTCAAGTAGATCCGCGCCGCGAACAACATGAGAAATACCTTGTGCAATATCATCAACAACCACAACCAGTTGATAGGCGAATAATCCATCACTGCGTTTAATTAGATAATCTTCTTGTGCAAGCTGGTTGTCTACATGGATCTCACCTTGAATTAAATCATCATAGTTGCTGGTAGCAAATTGCTGGGTTAAACGCAGCGCTGAATCAGCTAAAGAATGATTTTTATGTCGGCAATGACCTTGGTAAATGCCCCCGATAGCTTTAATTTCTTTACGGGTGCAATGGCATGCATAAACAAGGTTTTGAGAAATGAGTTCATCAACAATAGCTTGGTACTGTTCATGACGTTGGGTTTGGTAGATTACGCTTTCATCCCAGTGCAGGCCGTAAGCCTCTAGGGTGTGTAATATGTCGTCGCTAGCACCATTTACAACACGCGTTGTGTCGATATCTTCAATGCGTACTAACCATTTTCCTTGATTGGCTTTTGCATCAAGGAAGCTCCCCACAGCCGCTATAAGTGAACCAAAGTGCAATGGCCCCGAAGGGGATGGCGCAAAGCGGCCACGATATTCACGCTTTTGCGTATTAACGGCTGTGGTAGGCATGGGCTAATTAAGCAAATGGGTGTAATTAACCGCGTCCAGATTGTTTTTCTTTAATTTCCGCAAGCGTTTTACAGTCAACACATAAGTCTGCTGTAGGACGCGCTTCTAAGCGGCGGATACCAATTTCGATACAACATGATTCACAAAAACCAAAGTCATCTTCTTTGATTAGTTGAATCGTTTTTTCAATCTTTTTGATCAGTTTACGTTCACGGTCACGAGTACGAAGTTCTAATGAGAATTCTTCTTCTTGTGCTGCACGGTCTACTGGATCTGGAAAGTTAGCTGCCTCGTCTTGCATATGCGATTTAGTGCGGTCAACTTCGTTACGTAAATCATTACGCCAAGCTTCTAAAATTTTTTTGAAATGAGCACGTTGTGCTTCATTCATATACTCTTCACCTGGCTGTTCTTGGTATGGTTCCAACCCGGCCTGAGCCAATAACCCTAGTCTTTTTTGGTCTGGCATAACTTTCTCCTAAATCCTTAATATTTTGCCCAGCGTTAGCCGGCGGCTATAAATAGCAGAATCATTAGATTGAGGCAAATTTATTTTAGCTTAATTTATATGCCTCGACCCCTGATTGCATAAATTGCCATGAGTAGAGCCACTACTCATAATTTTAATAAATTTGCTAAGTTATATAGGCAAAAAAAAATAATACAACTTAAATCGTGTTTTTTATTGTCATTTTAGTAAAAGAGTTGGTTAGCTCAGAAAATCACATTTTTCTTGCAGTTTAATTTCTTCAGCAGAAATTTTTGCTTTGTAAGCAATGACTTCAACACCATTTTCTATTGCATCTGTTAAAAGCTGAGCGTATTTAGGATCGATATGTGCAGCCGCACTTACTTGGTTGATACCTTCATGTAAAACGGCAAAAAATAGCACTGCACGATACCCTTGCTGCGCCATCTCTATTAACTCTCGAAGATGTTTTTGGCCTCGCTCCGTTTTTGCATCCGGAAAATAACCTTGTCCAGATTCTGGTTCTGCTTGCGAAAGCAATGTCACTGATTTTACTTCTACGTAGCAGTGGGGTTTGTGTTCATCTGTTAATAAAAAATCGATACGACTATTTTCTTGGCCGTACTTTACTTCTGAGTTTAGGGTTTGATAGTCAGCAAGCTCTTTAATCACCCCATTTTGCACTGCCTCGTGGACAACTTGATTGGCAATAGCGGTATTGACACAGATAAGCTGATTAAACGTGTTTTCAGTTAATTGTAAAGAGTGGGGATACTTACGTTTAGTGTTGTCACTCGTTGAGTAATAAGCGTTAAAGCCGGGTTCTGCACAACCAGTCATTTTACCAGTGTTAGCGCAGTGAGCGGTAAACTCGTGACCACAAGGCGTTTTTAAATCAGCTAAGAAGCGCTTATAGCGCTTGAGTAAAGTGGCAGATTGTAATGGTGGCGTAAATTTCATGGCGTTATTGGATCGCTTTTAATTTTTGTATGTAATTCAATACATGGACTGAACCACGTCGATATTGGCTATTTATCGCAAGCAGTTGGGAACTGACGCGTGCTGTAGTAAACTCGAGCGACAATTTCTAGCGCAAAGAGTATTCTAACATGTCAGAAAAATTTTTAGTTCAACTTAGCGAGCACAGTGCTGCCGCACATTGGGGCGAAAAAGCCACTCTTTCTTTTACTGAACAAGGCGCAACTGTTCATTTAACTGAGCATGATACACTTAAAAGTGTTCAAAAAGCAGCACGCACGTTAGCTAATCAAGGTTTAAAAAACATCGCGTTAGTGGGTGACGTTTGGTGCACAGAAACACAGTGGGCCTTTTACCAAGGTTTCGTTTCACCAAAGAATTTAGATGCGATTGAATTTGTTGAGAACGCAAAAACAGACAGCAAAGAGCTAGCTTCATTAAAGCAAGCGGCTACATGGGCTCGCCAAATGATCAACGGCACAGCCGATGATATCTTCCCTGAAAGCCTAGCTGGTAAAGCGGCTGAGTTTATTCAGTCGTTAGCGCCTGAGCATGTAAGCTATCAAATCATCAAAGGCGATGCGTTGTTGGAGCAGCAATGGATTGGTATCCATGCAGTTGGTCGTGGTAGTGAGCGTCCGCCAGTTTTATTAGCACTAGATTATAATCCAACGGGTGATGAAAATGCGCCAGTTGCAGCAGCTTTAGTGGGCAAAGGTATTACGTTTGACTCAGGTGGTTATTCAATCAAACCAAGTGAAGGCATGCTAGGCATGAAGTGCGATATGGGTGGTGCTGCAACAGTAACAGCAGGCTTAGCGCTTGCTATCAGCCGTGGTATCAACAAGCGTATTAAATTGTTCTTATGTTGTGCAGAAAACCTTATTTCAGGTCATGCCTACAAACTTGGTGATATCTTAACTTACAAAAATGGCACCACAGTTGAAATCGTTAATACTGACGCTGAAGGCCGTTTAGTACTAGCTGATGGCTTAATGGCTGCGGGTGAGTCTGGCGCGCCATTAATTATTGATGCAGCAACGCTAACAGGCGCTGCACTTGTTGCTGTTGGTCAAGAGTACAACGCACTGTTTGGTCTTGATAAAGAGCTAGTACGTGACGTACAGGAATTTGCAGAGCAAGAAATGGAAGCGGCTTGGCCTCTACCTCTTGAAAAGTGGCATCAACAAAACTGCCCATCACCATATGCAGATACAGCAAATAGCCGTCCTCAAAAAGGGGGGGGCTTCGGTGGTGCTTCTAACGCGGCTGGTTTCTTATCACGCTTTGTGCCAAATGAAGGCAAAGGTTGGGTGCACATTGACCTTGCTGCAGCATTTAACATGGGTAGCACAAGCGAGTGGGCTGCAGGCGCTACAACACAAGGTATGCGTACCGTTGCAAGAACGTTACTAGAAAAAGCATAAGTAATTTCCTTGTAGCTAATTAAGCGCCTTAACTTTACCTAAAGTTAAGGCGCTTTTTTGATCTAAAGAGTAATTTTACAAACTGATACAAGCTTTTTTGAGTAAATTAGTATAAAATCCCGCCCCACATTTTCTCATCCTGTGGTTAGTTTTTATTAAATTAGCTACACTTGAATGATCATTCACACTGGGGTCTCTATTTATGTCAGATAAGTGCTATATCACAGCGCAGCAGCTTCTTGAAGATTCATTTCGTGTTGCGGCACAAGTTTATAAAGATGGTTTCCGTCCTGATTTCATCATTGGTATTTGGCGTGGTGGCGCACCAATCGGTATCGCAGTTCAAGAATATTACGATTACAAAGGCATTGAGACTGATCACATCGCGGTTCGTACTTCTTCGTATTACGGTATTAACCAACAATCAAAAGAAATCAAAGTTCACGGTTTGCATTACATCATTGAAAATGCCAATGCAGACAACTCATTATTAATCGTTGATGACGTGTTTGATTCTGGCCGCAGTATTTTTGCATTGAAAGAAAAGCTTTCTGAGCTAATGCGTTTGAACTTACCACGTGATATTCGCGTTGCATGTCCTTACTACAAGCCTAAGAACTCAAAGGTAGATATGGTACCTGATTATTACATTCATGAGTCTGATGAATGGCTAGTATTCCCGCATGAGCTGTCAGGATTAACACCGGATGAGATTATTGAAGGTAAGTCTGATTTAAAAAATATCCACGATATTTTGTTAGAAAAGTAATCCAAGTATTTCTTCGCAGTTATGCTGTCATAACTGCGAAAAACTCTCTACATAATCACTCAGTTTTTCAATATCAACAACTTGCAGGCCTTGATTACTGCGTTGTACTAAGCCTTTTTCAACAAGTTCTGTTACTACACGTCTATAAGCTCTTTCAGTTGTGGCAAAGCGCTCAGCTTCTGCATTAACCGTTGGATATGCACGCAGCAGAGTGGGATTGTTATTTTCTGCTCTCAGTAAACAATCTTTAGCTATGTTATAGCTAAGTGGTAAAAGTAATTTATCTAAATTTATTTTTTGATTTTCTTGGAATTTTGCAGCAATAGTTTGCGCTGTATATAAGCTCAGTTCAGGCTTTTCTAACAGTAGTGAACGCCAGTGCTTTAGTTCTATTAAGTTATAACTGACATCACTAAAGCAAGTTACTGTGTAAATACAGGGTAAGTTATTGAGCGCTTCAATTTCACCAATCAGGGTGTTGTTGCAATCAAGTTGACCTAATAAAAGGCGACGGCCATTACCCACATCATAGCTAAACGATACAGTGCCACTTCTCACTAAAACAAGTTTACTGAGTGGTTGATCTTGGTGAATAAGCACTTCTTTTTTAGCTTGCTGAAAACTACTGCCTGCAAATGTCAGTAGCTGGTCAACAAGGTAGCTTGAAAAATGATATTGAAACATTAACGCCGCTCTTCGGACAATTGTCCTATTTATTACATCTTAATGACGCTAGCATTAAGATTCAAAGAATTTATGCTAACTTACTAGTAAGGTGATACACGTTACTGATACCTTCATTTCCCGTGTAATGATTTTAAAGCTAAGATGATTTCTTAAGCTTTACAAGGTTTTTAGTAGGTTAGCTTTTTTATTTATTGTCAAAGTAGCACTGAGTGCGTCAAAAAAAATGACAAGCCCCAATGCTAACCTAAAGCCTAGGAGAGAACAATTGAGTTGGGAATATTTAGGCTATTTAGCATCTGCACTGTTAGTTGCTTCTTTGACGATGAGTGATGTGGTAAAGCTCCGCTGGTTCAACCTAGCAGGCTGTATTGCTTTTACCTTTTATGGTCTTGCAATTGGTGCAGTTCCGGTGGCCTTCACCAATGGCTTACTGGCATTTGTAAATATTTACCACATCATAAAGTTAAAGCGTCAGCAAAAAACTGACGCTAAAAACCCTTAATCCTCTTTTTTATATTTAAGCTCGCCTGCAATCCAAGTTTGAGTAACGCTAATATCGTGAATTTCTGATACAGGCACCTTGTAATAGTCTTTATCAATCATAATAAAGTCAGCCCATTTGCCTTGCTCTAAGCTACCAACTTTAAACTCTTGATGTGCGGCATAAGCACCACCTAAAGTAAAAGCACGCAGCGCTTCATCGCGAGATAATAATTCTTGAGGACGCCAGCCGCCTTCAGGCTGTTGATTGTGATCCATTCGTGTAATGGCTGAATATAAACCATCAAATGGGTCGGCAAGCTCTACAGGAAAATCAGAACCCGCTGCAATTACTGAACCTTGCGCTAAAAAGGTTTTCCAAGCGTAAGCCCCTTCAAGTTGTTTCTCAGTTAAACGCTGCTCAGCCATATGCATATCAGAGGTTGCATGAACGGGTTGCATTGATGGAATAATTTTTAGTGTCTTAAAGCGAGGAATGTCATCAGGGGCAACAATTTGTGCATGTTCAATGCGGTTACGCAGTAAAATGCCTCCTGATTTTTTAAACACATTTTCGTAAGCATCTAACACTACATGGTTGGCTTTATCACCAATGGCGTGGGTGTTCGCACTAAAGCCATGAGCAAAACTCAGGTTAAATAATTGTTCAAGTTTCTCTTGGGTTTCAAGCATTAAGCCATGATGATTTTTACGATCTGCATACTCTTCGATTAGAGCGGCACCCCGACTACCCAAGGCACCGTCAGCGTATACTTTGACACTGCGAATAGACAGCATGTCGTTCATATCTTTATAACGACCAGCTTTAAGCATGGCTTCTAGCTTAGGATCGGCGGCACTAAGCATGGCGACGATTCTAACTGGCAGGGTATTTTGCTCAGAACGCTGCTTATATACTTGCCATGTATCATAATCGATACCAGCATCATGGGTTGAGGTGATCCCCAAACTTAGTAAATGCTCACCAGCATTGTCTAATGCTGTATTAATGCTGGCATGGCTTACTTTTGGTACATGCTTTGTAATAAGCGTTTCGGCTTTATCAATAAATACGCCTGATGGCTCACCTGAAGTCAGTTTGATGATTTCTCCCCCAGCAGGTGAATCGGTGGCTGCAGATATCCCAGCTAATTCTATTGCTTTTGAGTTAACCCAGACCGCATGGCCGTCAACCCGAGAAAGTACCACGGGTTTATCTTTTACATATTTGTCTAAATCAGCAGCGGTTGGAAACTGTCCGCCGGGCCATTGTTCTTGGTTCCAGCCGCGGCCAATGATCCAGCCTTGTTTATCTTTAGCAAATTCAGCCAGCATTTTGCCAACCTCATCTGCTGAACGGGTATTTCTGACATCAAGTTGAGACAGATTATTACCTAAACCAATCACATGACCATGAGCATCGACTAAACCAGGTAAAAGAGTGGCTTGTTTGCCATCAATAGTGGTAGCGTCAGGGAAGCTTTTTTTAATTGAGTCATCGCCAGTTTTTACGACTTTACCGTCTTTAAAAACCAGTGCTGAAAAGTGTTGGGTTTCACCTTGGTAGGTTGGTGTATAACCATTTACATTGTAGATAACTGTGGTGTTGGCAAAACAACTCAGTGAAGCTGTTGCCAGTAGGCTGATGATAAGTTTCATAATCTTTTAATTATTTTTTTAATGTATGAAAACAGTATCAGAGTTGCAGTAAACTGCAACTCACAGAAGAAAATTTCGACTAAAAATAACGGCTATTTACTGGCATAAGCCTTGTATTCTGAGAGAGATAGCTTGTTATCTTTATTATTATCGTAATTACTAAACCGAGACCATAAAGCTGGATCTCGAGCAGATTCTGAGCGGCTCAAGAAGCCATCTTCATTACGGTCTAGTTGTTTAAATTTTTCACCAATACTATCTGCAGCGACACTGATTGTACTAAATACGCAACACATTGCGAGGCTGGCAAAGGTTAATTTTGACATTGCTTTAACTCTTATTTGTTAAGTAGTGTTTAAATTCAAGAAGCGATATTTGTTGATCTTTATTTTCATCCCACTGCGCCATATGCTTTTTTAAATGCGGTTGAGATGAAAGTTCTTCCAAAGATAAAAAGCCGTTTTTATCTTTATCTAGGTGATCAAAGCGCTGTTTTACATCCAATGCTAAGCTGTTGAAGCTTATAGTAATTAAGGTACATGAAGCAAGCCAGAAAATTCTCATAATTACTCTCCTTTATAAATAAAAGTGCTTGCCATAATTTAAGTCCCAAAATTTAAATCCGTTTACACATTCCCTCTGGGATTATGGCAAGCACTTTAAGCCGTTAAGGTTTGAATTTCTCAAACTCTTGTTCAGACAGAACTTGATCGCCGTTTTCATCCAGATCGGCAAATTGCTTAAGTAAGTTATCGTGTTTGGTTGCTTCAGTTAATGAAATTTCGCCATCGGCATTGGTATCAAATTTCGCAAAACGCACATCCATTTGCGATGCTAAAACGGTGGCACTGATAACTAAAAACATCAACGAGAATGCTGCAAAAAGTTGTTTCATCACACACTCCTAATTAATAAATGATTTAAACTCTGCAAATGAAATTTGACCATCTTGATTGCTATCAATTTGAGTGAAGTTTCCATGTAATAAAGCGTCTTCAGATGCTTCAGCATCACTCAAAAAACCATTGCTATCTTTATCTAATTCATTGAATGTATCTTTTAAATCAAATGCATTACTGCTCATTGAAATTACACTCAACAGCACGGCTAGTGTGTAGGTCCTCGTTTTCATTTGCTGTCCTAATAAACTTATTTGTAAGTGCTAATACAATAACAGTGCCAACTTTTATTCTTCTTTTTTATCAATAATTTATGTTATTTTACTGTTATTGGGTACGAAATAGTTACAGAGTAATGTGTCTTTTTTGCAACGTAATTATTGGTTTTTATTTTTTTATCTTAATTTTCAATTGGTTGTGTTGTTGCAAAATAGCAACGTTGCGCCTGATTTAGGCAGTAAGTTGTCTTTTTTCAGTTCGGATTCAGCGAGTGTCTAAGTTCATTCACGAATAATGAATGCCAGCGTTTCTTATGAGGGTAAGTATGCAAAGTAGCATAGTAATTAAGTGCAAACAGTGTTTAAGCTGGCGACCAAGCCTAATTGGTCAGTTTGTATGTAGTATTTTACTTTCCTTATTACCATTGTGTTTAGTGGTGATTTTGTTTTTAAACGCACTGAATAAACAGCTGGCTGTTACGCAAGAAATTGTGGGTGATAATGATGAAATCACTAAGGTATTTAACAATTTAAAGCAAGACTTAAATAGCCTTGAAAGAGCAACGCGGCAAAATTGGGTACTCAAGAGTGAATCTTTAGATACATTAATTGAAAATAAGTGGAGTTCATCAATTCAGCGTATTGATGAACTGATCTTTTTAAGTCCTACGGCTGATTATATTTTGCAGTGGCGTCAATTAGCTGAGGTTCTGCAATTTGCACAGCAGCATCTTTTATTTGAACAAAAGCAAGATGGTGAGTTATTTGCCCCCGCAAGTAAGTTAATTAGTGAGCAAACCAATTGGCTTAGAGAGCAAAACGAATTACGTATAACTAAAAACCAGCAACAATTAAAAGCATTGCAAACATCTTTTATTAACTGGTTAGTAGCACTTATTCCTTTGACTCTACTCGTAGGCGGAGGGTTTTTATGGCGGATCAGTGGTCGTTTACGAGAGCTAACGAGCGTGATTGATAAGCTAGGTCAAGGCCATTGGCAGCAAAAAATAAATGTCCGAGGCTCGTCTGAGTTAGTTGAACTTGGCAACAAACTAGAATGGGTTCAAGCTCAGCTGTATATGTTGGAGCAGCAAAAAGATACGTTTTTGCGTCATGTAACTCATGAATTAAAGACCCCACTTGCTTCAATGGTTGAAGGAACTGATCTATTAACAGATGAAATTGTTGGCCCTATTAATGATGAACAAAAAGCAGTCCTTGAGCTAATCACCCAAAGCATGGTGCGACTTAGAGCAATGATAGAAAGTTTACTTAGTTATAATGCGATTCGTACTAGTAAAGAGACAGTAACTGAGCTTAGTTTTGCCGCCATAAAAGATAAGATTGAGCGTCACTTTGAACATCGTCTAGTTGCACGTGAACAATCACTGTTATGGGTTGATGAGCTGCCTAAAAAAGCACTTTATATTTCAATTGAGTTACTAGAAATGATCTTGATCCAACTCACTTCTAATGCAATCAAGTTTTCGCCTGAACAAGGCTGTGTCACGATTAAAGCGAATTTCAAACATGGCAAACTTATTATCAGTGTTATTGATCAAGGACATGGAATTGATGATTCCGAAAAGGCCGCGGTATTTGGTGCGTTTTATCAAGGCAAAAATGCAAAACAGCAGAGCGAGATGGGCAGTGGCTTAGGTCTCACAATTGTTAAAGAAACCGTAGAGCAATTAAATGGCAAACTCTCTATTACAGATAACGAACCTCAAGGGTGTGTTTTTACCGCCGAATTACCAATTCAATTAACCCAAGGAGTTAACTGACATGGGCTTAGCACATAAAGCCAGTTTTATCCTCATTGCATGCTCGATGCTTATCACGGGCTGTACATTAACGCAAAAGAAGCCCGTAGCAGAGGTGAAGACAGAAAATAATCAGGTCGCATCGCAAGGAAAACCTAATCCAAAACCGCGCCCGAAAAGCGAGCCAAACTACCCGCCAGCAAGTACTGTGATTGCTTGGCATGCAGCACAGTGTGGTGGTTATAAAGCTAGTACGTCAAAGCTAAATTTTGTCGGTGAGAATGAATTGAAAAGCCTTTTTAAATCAATATGTTTGTTAAGTGCTACAGAACCTGAAAAAGCACTTGCTCAACTTGAAAAAAGCGATCACGCCTATTACTGGCCTGACGATATAAAGCAGTATCTTTGGTTGCAAAAGCAACATTTACAGCAAAGCTTAGCAGCAAAACAAGCAAAGCAAGCGCTAAGTGATGAAATGGAAAAAACCTTATCGTCGCTTGCGACTATCGAACAACAACTTCTGCTACGTGAAGAAACCAAGGAGCAGTAATCATGAGTGAAGAAACAAAACCACGGGTTTTATTAGTTGATGATGATGCCAGCTTATTAAAATTACTGGCTATTCGGATTGAATCTAAAGGCTATCAGGTAAGCACAGTCGAAAGTGGTATTGAGGCGTTACAAGCGTTAAAAAATCAAACCTATGATGCGGTGATCACCGACTTAAGAATGGATGAAATGGACGGCATGGCTTTGCACCGTCAGCTACAAAGTCGTTATCCTTCAATGCCAGTGATTATGATGACAGCACATGGTTCGATACCTGATGCAGTTGAGGCAACTAAACAAGGTATATTTGCTTTTATTACCAAGCCTGTAGATAAAGATGAGCTGTTCGACAGCCTTGCTAAAGCTATCGAAATTCATGGTGTACACGGCGATGAAACACCGACACAAACCAATATTGTCACCCGTAGCGGGGCGATGTTGCATTTACTTGAACAAGTTAAATTGCTTGGTCCAACGCAAGTGAATGTGTTGATCTCTGGTGCCAGCGGCACAGGTAAAGAGTTGCTTGCACAAGCAATACATCAACACAGCCATGTTAGTGACGGGCCATTTGTGGCAATTAACTGCGGTGCTGTGCCGGGGGAGCTTTTAGAGTCTGAATTATTTGGGCATAAAAAAGGCGCGTTTACAGGTGCAGTCAAAGACCATCAAGGTTTGTTTCAACAAGCACAAGGTGGTACCCTTTTTCTAGACGAAATTGGTGATATGCCGCTAAATTTACAAGTAAAACTGCTGAGGGTTTTACAAGAGAAAACCATTCGCCCTGTGGGCTTTCAAGAAGAGATCCCAATTGATGTGCGAGTGGTGTCGGCGACCCATAAGAACCTCCCAGAGGCAATCAATAATCAGCAGTTCCGTGAAGATTTATATTACCGATTAAACGTGGTGAACTTAAAACTGCCTCCGCTTTGTGAACGCCGAGAAGATATTAGTTTGCTAGCACAGCATTTTGCAGGTCTTATTGCTAAACGTATGGGGCAAGAGCAAAAGCAGTTTGCTAACGATGCGATGCATGCACTGGTTCGCTATGACTGGCCGGGTAATATTCGTCAATTACAGAATGTGATAGAGCAGGTAGCAGCCCTTACACCGGGTAAAGTGATTGCAGCTCAGTTGGTAGAGAGTGCATTAAACAGTAATATTAGTATTGCTGAACCGCTTTCGTTAAATGATGCAAAAAAAGAATTTGAGCGAGATTATTTAATTAATACGCTGAAGATGTCAGCAGGTAATGTTGCCGAAGCCGCAAAACTTGCGAAACGTAATCGCTCAGATTTTTATAAATTAATTAAAAAGCACAACATTAATGTTGAAAGCTTAATATAAGGAAAAACATGGCGCTTTTTTTAGTCTATCTGGGCGGTCGTATTCAAGGTTGCCACATTGAAATGCACGACGTTCGATTTGTCGTAGGCGATAACATTGAACAAACCTATTCAAAACTTAAAGCACAATGGGTGGGTGATAAAAGCAATGTGCACATGGATAGTTACATGCAAATTCAGCACATCGATGGCTATCAGGTCGAAGTGGTTGATACCCAGCATCACCAAGCTGAAAAACTGTATTTTGTAAATTTAGGTGCTTACCGAGCAGATAGTCTTGCTGAACAACATGATTTTGCATTGTACGTTGCGCGTAGCAGTGAAGAAGCTAAACAACGCGCTAAAGAGTCTTTATTGGCTGGAATGACTCATCTTCATAAAGATGATTTACATGATGTAGACGATTGTTTTGCGATTGATTTGTTAGATAGCAACTTATCAATCAAATTAACGCCAAGCGGGCAAGCACAAGCAATGAAGCCCGATTGGTTTGGCTATCACGTGCTATAAGCTATTCTTGGTTATCGTTTTTACTGGCAACTTTAAAGGCGATGATCACCAATCCAAATAAGGCAAATGGCAGTGCAGCGAGTAAATACTCAACGGTATGGCTGTCTTGGTAGTTGGGCTGGAGTAGGAAGTGACCTGCAACACAAAGTAAAATAGCCACGAACAAAACGGGCAGTAAAATCAGTTCTTTTTTAGGTGAGTGTTTTTTCATTACAAGGCGTGATATTCCAAAGGTGCGCCATTGTAATGAGCTACCCTTAGCTAGGTCAAATAAGTTGCTTTGTAGTTTGCTTTATATTGCGCTGTATCAACTTTTTTAGTGTCAGCTTTAACAGGCTGCTTTTTTGGAGCTGCTGGTTTATCGGTTGTTTCATTATAGCTAAATAGCCCCATAATGAATTCAATCTCTTCACGTTGTAATCCAGATCGCATGATGCCCTCCAAAAAATAATTTGCCGTTTGTATTACAAATATTACGTCCTGTAATCTGAATTATCGGTGAATATCGCGCCACTAAACTGTAATCATATGTAACGCAAATGTGCTTATTTAATAGGCAGTTCCACAGTAAACACAACACCTGTGCCATCATCTAAATTTTCTGCTAATACTTTACCGTGATGGTAATCGCAAATAAGCCTTACAATATAAAGACCTAAACCCAAGTGGGGCTGCTGCTGATGTTGCTGACTTCTCACTGAGACCATTGAGTCGAAAATATGTTCAACTAATCCATCAGGTAATAGAGGACCTTGGTTGCTAATTGTTAGTACTGCGTGTTGATCTTGCTTGGTTAAACTCACGGAAATTGTGCTTTGTGGGGTTTTAAACTCAAGAGCATTGTTGATGAGCTTATCGAGCAATTGGGCAATAAACTCCGGTGCACCGCTGACATTTAACGGCTCTTTATCAAGCGACAAAGTAAATAGACTTTCACCATAGGTTATTTGATAGCCCTGCATGCAGCCGGTGATCACCTTGGTCAGGTCAAACTCTTCAGCCTCGGCACTTTGAATACTTTGTTCAAGGCGCGTTGCTTCACTCATGGTGGTAATTATTTTGCCTAACCGCTCAACCCCTTCACTGGCACGGTCGAGGTATTTTTGACTCACTTCAGATTGCGGCTGCATTTGTAGGTTTTCAAGCGATGACCGCACAACAGCCACAGGCGTACGTAGTTCATGGGAGAGTCGTGATGACATATTTTCTAAGTAATCAGTATAACCACTTAAGCGACTAACAATGTTAGCAAAACTGCGAGAAAGGTCGCCAATTTCGTCATTCGAATCGGCATAAGTAATTTTGCCGGTGATGCGCCCTTGAGCATCAATAGCTTGCTCGGCATTGTCACGTAAGCGGCGAATACGGCTAGAAATTCTTGAAGCAAAAAAGAACAGTGTCACAGTGCCAACAAGCATCACCGCTAAAATGACATTAAAGAGCTTCTCTAACGATTTATTACGCAGAGTGCGCACGCCGTTGGTGGTTTCTTCTGCGATTACTGCACCAATGACTTTATCTTGGATCCAAATAGGGTAGGCCGCCGATAAAATAACGGCTTTGTTATCTGGGGTTAAGCGCCATGATGATGCGGGTTTACCATTTAAAGCACTGGCTATGTGAGTACCTTGCATCGCTGCGACATCATGTAAGGTATCAATAAACTCATTTTCTGGGCGAGTTAAAATTTTATAGTAAAGTGGGTGTAAGTAATCTTGCTCAAAGCGTTGCCACCAGGTTCTTGCTGGCTCCTCTTTTAGGCCGTCTGCCCACACGCCATCGGCATGATGAATTGAGCCTGATTGCGCAAGTACACGATGATGGTTATCGACGACCCAAATTCGACTACCACTGTGGCCCATGCCTTTCAAAATACGGTTAATTTCTGGCGAAGGCACCAAAACAGAGCCGATATCATTGGGATTTTGCAGGTTTGAAGTCGACATAAGCTGAGGCTCAACCTTGTCTTCATCCCAGTCTTCAATAGCAAAACCGAGCTTATTACCTAACATCGAAAGCGGAAAACGCAGCTCTATGTTGTAACCCGTGTCGGTGCTTTTAAAGTAGCCTTGGATTTTCGTGACCGGCTCTTGTGTTGTGGCATCAAAGGCATTAACCCAACCATCTTGACGGGCAGCCACCACATAACTTTTAAATTCACCTTCAGGTGTTTTTAACATTATCTGTAAGTGATCATTGCGGGTAAAGCTAAGCACATTTTTAGCACGATACACCAGTGAGCTGTCAGTGACTTTAAATGCCGCATAAAGGTAGTTTTCGTATTTGCCCACCATGTGATCAAAACTTAGATCGCTTGGTTGATGATCTTTGCTTAACCCCTGTAAATAGCGTTTGTCATAATGCCAAAATAAGCTTTGATAAGGTTGCCATTCCGACAATTTGCCATCAAGTTGAATCGGGTTATTAAGGTTATAGGCGTATAAATCTCGGCCTTTTACAACTTGATCTAAAAAGTTGGTTTGCGAGTCAAACAAAGCAGGGCGCTCATGTAATGCCGTTGCAAGTGCGCGGGTGGTGCCCACTAAGGTTTTTTCTTGTCCTTGCCTTAAGAACTTTTCCATTTCCCAAACATATTCATAGCCAAGCCAAGGCAATAAAAATAAAAAGCAGGATAAGAAAATAAACTTTGTTCTAAGCCCCAAACGCAGCATTAAGCTTGCTCCCAGCGGTAACCCATACCGTAAACGGTATCAATGCAGTCAAATGCATCATCTAAAGCAATAAACTTTTTACGAATACGTTTTACGTGTGAGGTAATAGTGCTGTCATCAACATAAATCTTCGCATCACTCATTAATTCGTTGCGGCTTTTAACATGGCCTGGACGCTGCGCAAGTGAATGCACCATCCAAAACTCTGTTACGGTTAAATCAACCAGTTGCTCTTGCCAAAACACCTGCATGCGCTGGGTATCTAAATTTAATGGGCCGCGATGCAAAAGAGCGGTTTGATCGGCGGGTTGATCGAAGGCATCAAGGCGTCTAAACAAGGCACCAATGCGAGCAGCAAGATGCGCCATACTGATGTCTTTGGTTAAGTAATCGTCAGCACCCATGCGCAGGCCACATACGGTATCAATTTCGCTATCACGGGCGGTTAAAAATATAATCGGTAAGGTTTTAGAAAGACTGCGTAATGTTTGGCAAAGTAAAAAACCACCATCCACTTCATGGCCAAGGCCAATATCAACAATGGCTAAATCTGGTAAAGATTGACTAAATGCCAGTTCAGCACTGGCTCTGTCAGCAAAGCCTACAACCTGATAACCCTGAGCGCTGAGCATTTCTGTGTAGTTTTCGCGGATTGCTGTTTCATCTTCAACGATTGCTATTTTCTTCATTGTTAATACTTACTTAAATTCTTTCTATAGCGAACTATACCTAATTTTTTGCCTTGCGTACTGGCAAAAACGCGATTGCCATTTTTCTGCCACAATTGCTCAGCAGTTTGCCTTTTTTGATCCCCTTTATTGCCATTTCGACTTGTTTTAATAGCTCCATACCAAGTTCGCAACACCAACCAATGTTGCCAAGCAATTAAGTAGAAAAAGGATTAAACCATGAAAAAATTAATTATTGCCGCTGTCATCACATCTGCTGTATCTGTAGCCCCTTTTGCAGACGCTGCGAGTAAAACAAAACAAGAAACACCAAAAGAAACAGCCATTGGCTTAGGTGCTGGCGCAGTTGTCGGTGGTTTGTTAGGAGGCCCAGTGGGCGCATTTGTTGGCGCGTTTGCAGGCGGTTTAATTGGCGAAAAAGAAGCGGCAGACAACACTATTGATGAACAAGCCCACGCATTAGTTGTAATGAAAGAGCAAACCGCAGATTACCAACAAGTGATTGCCGATAACGCAGCCCTAAGTGAGCAGCTTGAATTATTAGCTGACGAAAAAGAGCAGTTGCTACAAGCCCAATTGAACACCTTACTGGCTATGACGGTACAATTTAAAACCGGCTCTAGCGAAATAGCCCCGCATTTTGCTAATCAACTCGACAAAGTCGCGCAGTTACTGATTGCCCAGCCAAATCTGGCTATCGACTTAAATGGCTTTGCAGATCAACGTGGTGATGAATTGGCTAATTTAATGCTTTCAAAACAGCGTGTAAATGCTGTGCAAAGCTACTTAATTAAACAAGGCGTACCTCATACCCGCTTAACCGCAACCGCCTTTGGTGAGCAGCAAAGTGTTGCCGATTCAAATAACTACGAAGAAAACGTGTTTGATCGCCGCGTAACTTTAACGACACGCCCTGTGTCACAAAGCAGCTTACGCACAGCGCAAAGTAACCACTAATTCATCTGTCGATGGAGTGACATATTATGTTGAGTAACCGTACCAAAAGACTCCTTTATGGGAGTCTTTTTATCCTCTTTTTAGGTTATGCAGTTAACCCTGCATTTGCAGCCAATGCCAGTGCTGAACTGCGTTTTTATGATGACTCAAACAGCCAAGTGTCGTCGGGTTTATTAGTTAAAAACGATGTCACTATGACGCTCACTGGGCTTATCAATCATGTGGTTGTTAAACAACGTTATCAAAACCCGCACCCGTTTGCGGTAAATGCCCGTTATGTGTTTCCGTTACCTGATGAAAGTGCAGTTCATGCCATGCAAATGCAAATTGGTGAGCGCATTATCACCGGTAACATTGCCCTTAAACAGCAGGCTGAGCAGCAATTTGAGCAAGCTCAAAAACAGGGTAAACGGGCTGCTTTAGTTCGTCAGCAGCGCGCGAACATTTTCTCGACTGATGTGGCAAACCTTGGAGTTGGGGAAGAGATTGAAATTACCTTGCAATACCAAGAGATAATCGGTTTTCGAGATGGTGTGTTTTCACTGCGCTTTCCAACCACTATTACGCCGCGCTACGAACCTTTAACGGCAGAACTACAGCAAAAAGCGAATCTAGAAACAAAAGACACAGAACAACAGAGCGAAGCAACAGCTAATACAGCGCAAGTGGCATCAGCGTGGCTAAAGCCTGTTTTTCATCGTGCACAAAGCCAAGAGTCTGATGCGAGCCTAAACCTTGCAATTGCGATGGATATTGGCCTTGAACTCAGTGATATCAGCGCTAATTTAGTGGGTCTGCAAATTGATAATCCAAGTTTTGGTCGGTACCAGTTATCACTTAATCGTGATGTTCCAATGGATAGAGACTTTGAGCTTACATTTAAACCCCTTGATAAAGCCCACTCACAGGCTGCATTTTTTACCGAAACAGTAGCAGGGCAAGAATATGGTTTACTAATGTTAGTACCGCCAAGCGATCACTTTACCTCGCAAGCTCGTCTGCCTCGCGAAATGGTATTTGTTGTTGATACCTCCGGCTCAATGCATGGCCAATCAATGGAGCAGGCCAAACAAGCCTTGTTTTATGCTTTATCGTTATTAGATGAAAATGACAGTTTTAACATCATAGGCTTTGATAACGAAGTGTCGGTATTAAGTGATACGCCAATGATTGCCAATGACTTTAACATTCGCCGTGCAGAGCGCTTCATTTATGGCTTACAAGCCGATGGCGGCACCGAAATCGCAAAAGCACTGACTCAGGTACTAGATGGTAAACAGCATGATGGCTTTGTACGCCAAGTGGTGTTTTTAACCGATGGCAGTGTGGGTAACGAAACGCAGCTATTTAAACAAATTCAAACAGATTTAGGTGACAGCAGGCTCTTTACCGTCGGTATTGGTAGCGCGCCTAATAGCTTTTTTATGACCAGAGCTGCAGATATTGGCCGTGGTACATTCACTTTTATTAGTAGTACCAACCAAGTACAGCCCAAAATGCAGCAGCTCTTTGATAAGCTGGCGCATCCTGCGGTTACAGAGCTTGCTCTTGAAGGCGACAAAGCAGCCCTTGAATATTGGCCATCGCCATTACCTGACTTGTATTTTTCAGAGCCGGTTTTGGTTGCCGTAAAGCTTGATGGCAGTCAGCACTTAACGTTAAAAGGGCAAACAAACACAGGGCCACTCACCATTAATTTAGCAACCGCCAATGCTGCAAACGGCGAAGGTATCGCTAGACTCTGGGCCAGACAAAAAATTAAGTCGCTGCTGCTTTATAACGAAAAACAGGCGGTACGCGCAGAAGTCGAAGCATTAGCACTTCAGCATCATTTACTTAGCCCTTTTACAGCCTTTATTGCAGTTGATAACTACGCGGGTAATGAGGTTGCAGAGCGTTCAATGCAAGTGCGAAACAAACTTCCTAACGGCATGACGCTACCGCAAACCGACGGACAAAGCCGAGTGTTTATGCTACTTGGGTTGCTGCTGCTTACATTCTCATGGTTATGGCAATGGCGGCGCTAAAAAAAGCGCTGCCAGTTTGCAGCGCCTTACTTGGCATCGCATTGTTTGTTAATGGCGGATATATGCAGGCGAAAGCGTGGCTGGCACAGGCTCTGATTGAGTCTGCTTGGCAGCAAGCTTTGCAAAGTCCTAATGAGCAAGTAAGGCCTTGGTTTTACGCCGATGGTTATGTCACTGCACATATAAATTGGCCAAGTCAGCAGCAAGAATTGACTGTACTTGCTGGTGCATCGGGGCGAAACCTCGCGTTTGCCCCCGGGCATTTTTTACCAAGTGGTGAACTTGGCAGCACAAAAGGGGTGTTAATTGCGGGTCATAACGACACCCACTTTGCATTTTTAAAACATGTTGCAGTGGGTGAGCAGTTCTCTATGCAGTTGCAAAATGGCCAGATTGAACACTATCAAGTTCGTAGCATTGATGTTATTCATCAAAGCGAACAGGGCTTTTTAGCACAATCAGGCCTTTATTTATTAACCTGTTACCCTTTTGACTCGTTAGCTTCTGGAACTGAGTTTAGGCTATTAGTATCGGCTGATAAATTATCGTCGTCTACGTCAACTTTCAGCTCTTGATGACGTTGACTAACAATAACACCGGCGAATACCACTGCGATACTCACCCATTGCCAAAGTGTGAGTACTTCGCCAAGTAGAATGGCTGACAAAATTAACGCAAAAATTGGAATGAGGTTTGAGTAAGCAGCAGCGGTTAATACCGACACTTTACTGATGGCGTAGTTGTACATGCCATAGCCGCCTAAAGTGACACATGAGCCTAAATATAAAATACTCAATAGGGCACTTAAATCGTGCTGATTTTCGCTGGGTAGTTCGATGAAAAATAAAAAAGGCGCAAAGAACAAACTACCACTAAACCCTTGAATTGCTATTAAGGTCAGCGGTGAGTAACGAGCGACTAAGTGTTTTACGCTCACGGTATAAAACGCCGCGCACACCATCGCCATCAATTCTAAAAAGTTACCGAGCAGTGGGTTAGGGGCTTGCTCTGTGCTTGGTGATAATAGCGTTAATAAAATACTGCCACCAATACACAAGGTAAAACCAACGACGATGGCTTTACTGATGTACTCTTTTAATATTAAGAACGCCAAAATAGCGACGATAATTGGTAAACAAGAGACAATTACCCCAGCTTGCGATGCAGAAGTATATTCAAGAGCATGCCCTTCAAATAAATAATAAAAACAAGGCTCAGCCAGTGACATACCAATTAAATACTTCCAGTCACCTTGTTTGAACTCAAAGCGGATCACATAGCGCCATAAACATAAGCTAATCAATAATGTGGTTAGCATTCTTAAAAAAATGACTAATACGGGATCATAAACATTGATTGCATGCTTTAAAGCAATGTATGAGCTACCCCATAAAAAGGTCGCAATAATTAAGCATAAACTGGCTGGCATAGGTGTCGCTATTGAGTAAAAAAACGAGAGCGCGATCCTAGCATGAATTTTTTTAACTTGTTCAAAAACTGTTAGCTGTTATATATATACAAACTACCTCAAGATGCAGAATATAAGAATCAAATGCAAAGGCCACACGTCGTTGTTGTAAAGCTGGGCACAAGCGTGCTGACAGGCGGTACCGACAAATTAGATAAAGCACACATGGTTGAACTTGTTCGCCAATGTTGTGAATTAAAAAAACAGGGTTATCAGGTTGTTTTAGTATCAAGTGGCGCGGTTGCCGCAGGTCGCGAGCAACTTATTACTCCCTGTGGTCGTTCTTTGATTGAAAAACAAATGCTTGCCGCTATCGGCCAAGGGCAGCTTATTCATATTTGGCAGAGCTTGTTTGCTTTGTATGGAGTGAATGTTGGGCAAATGCTCTTGACCCGCGCCGATGTAGAAGACCGTGAACGTTACTTAAATGCCCGCGATACCTTAAATGCGCTACTCGCTCATAATGTGGTACCAATTATTAACGAGAACGACGCCGTGGCCACCGCCGAAATTAAAGTCGGCGATAACGATAACTTATCTGCTTTAGTCGCAATTTTAGCGAATGCAGAAAAGCTGTTACTGCTAACTGACCAAGAAGGTTTATTTACCGGTGATCCGCGCTCTGATGTGAATGCCACACTCATCAATGAAGTGACGCATATTAATGATGAACTCAGAGAGCTCGCTGGTGGCAGTGGCACAACCCTAGGTACCGGAGGTATGGCAACCAAACTGCAAGCGGCCGATATTGCACGTCGCGCCGGTGTTGAAGTCATTATTGCCAAAGGCGCTGGCAAAAATGTGATTTTAAATTGTATGGCCGATAAGCTCCCAGGTACACGATTTTTAAAACTCACCGCACCAAAAGATGGCCGTAAAAAGTGGCTTCTTGCTGGGCCTAAAAGTAGCGGACAATTGGTGATTGATGATGGCGCAAGCGCCGCGCTTAAAGAACGTGGCGCAAGCCTTTTGGCTAAAGGCGTAAAAACAGTGCGAGGGCAATTTGAACGTGGTGATGTGATTGAAGTAGTGACGAGTCAAGGGCAATGTATAGCAAAAGGCCTTGTTAATTTTAATCATCAAGAAATTGATCAAATTAAAGGTTGCCATTCATCGCAAATCACCCAGTTGCTTGCGTTTGCGCCGAGCAGTGAAGTTATTCACAGAGATGATATGATTTTGTTATAGTTTTTTAGTATTTCTGATAAAGTTAACTAAACTAAAGTTATATATAGTTTTGGGGACTTTATAGATGGCGTCTAACGCTTGCGGACATGACTGGGTTGTAGAAATTACGCAACAAGAAGAAGAGGCTGGACTTGACGAGGCGCTTATAAAATCTGTGAGCGAATTGGAAGAGTTTTCGCGCTATGCAATCTATATTAACAAAGTCTTCAAACCCGGTTTCCCAGCCCGTCTACTAAATAAAGACTCGTTGATAGAAGAGCTTACTGAGTCTGAAGTTAATGAACTTATTGATAAGGTTAGCCGTAACAAAATTCGTATAAGTCGAAACTATGGCTTTATTTCGACTCACATACCTGTTTATTACATGGGTAATGTGGTTGGCGTGCTTGTTGTTGAGTCAGAAAAAGAGCTGTCAGAGAGATGTGGTATGTTGGCAATTTATATGCTCAACATTTATGCCAACCAACTAGCGCTGCTTTATAAATCACAATTGGATCCCCTCACTGAGTTACTCAACAGGCAAACTTTTGATAAAAAAGTCATCGATATCGCATCAACTACTGTAAAAGGACAAAGCGAATTAGATCCCCATCATCGCCAATGGTATCTTGCTATTGTTGACATTGACCACTTTAAAAAAGTGAATGACAACTATGGTCATGTTATCGGTGACGAAGTGATTTTATTAGTCGCTCAACTGTTAAAAAATAACTTTCGTATTGAAGATTACGTGTTTCGTTACGGTGGTGAAGAGTTTGCAGTGCTATTTCAAGCAAGCGACGAGTTAGATGCACGTAATGCACTCAATCGTTTTCGCGGATGTGTTGCCGAATACCCGTTCCCGCAAGTGGGTAACTTAACCGTGAGTAGCGGTTTTATGCCGATTTATGAGTTTGAAATGGTTGCCAGTCTTGTGCAAAAAGCCGATCAAGCCTTGTATCACTCAAAAAACAAAGGCAGAAATTGTGTTACAGCCTATTCTGAATTAGATATCCCAGATTCTCAATGCAGTGATGACTCAATAGAGCTGTTTTAGCCTGTTGCAGCGTCTCTTGCTGTGTTAAAATTGGCCACTATTTTTAGAACCCTATGAGAAGGTGAGATGAAGTTTGTTCGTTGGTTGTTAGGCCGCATCATTTTGTTTTTTGATTTTGTATTCACGCCACGTAGTAAAAAGCGTCCGGCTGCTGAGCAAGCGGCGCTTGATTCAGTGACATCACAATTTAAGTTATATCAATTTAAGGCCTGCCCATTTTGTGTGAAAGTTCGTCGTGCAATTAAGCGTCAAGGTCTTTCAGTTGAAACTCGTGATGCCAAAAGTAACGAGCAATTTCGCCAAGAGCTTTTAGAGCAGGGCGGAAAAATCAAAGTGCCTTGTCTACGTATTGAAGAAAACGGCCAAGTAACTTGGCTGTATGAATCAAACGATATCATTGCTTATTTAGATAAAGTCGCTGCATAAAGCGGCTTTACACTTCGATTATAGCCCGTGCTGTGCTAGCATTTGGGCAAATTTTTTAATTGTCTTTTGAGAGATATAACCATGACAATTCGCACCCGTGTTGCTCCGTCACCGACAGGTGATCCGCACCTAGGTACAGCATACATCGCATTATTTAACTACTGTTTTGCTAAGCAGCAAGGCGGTGAGTTTGTGTTACGTATTGAAGATACAGACCAAGTTCGTAGTACGCCAGAATCAGAGCAAGCTATTATGGATAGCTTGAAATGGTTAGGCTTAAACTGGGATCACGGTCCCGATGTTGGCGGTGAGTTTGGTCCATACCGTCAGTCTGAGCGTAGCGATTTATATAAGAAATTCGCGCATCAGTTAGTTGAACAGGGTAAAGCTTTTTACTGTTTTGCTACGAGCGAAGAACTAGACCAAATGCGTGAAGAGCAAATGGCCGAAGGCCTACGCCCTAAATACGATGGTCGTGGTTTAAATCTTTCTGAAGATGAAATTAAAGCAAACCTTGAAGCGGGTAAACCTTACGTAATTCGTATGAAGATCCCAAGTGAAGGCACGTTTAAGTTTAACGACTACCTACGTGGCGACATTGAGATCCCATGGGAAAATGTAGACATGCAAGTGCTACTTAAGGCCGACGGTTTCCCAACTTACTTCCTTGCCAACGTTGTTGATGATCACCACATGCAAATTAGCCACATTTTCCGTGGTGAAGAGTGGATCAACTCAGCGCCTAAGCTATTAAAATTATATGAAGACTTTGGTTGGGAAGCGCCAGTACTTGGTCACTTACCGCTTCTTCGTAATCCAGATAAGTCAAAATTATCGAAGCGTAAAAACCCAACTTCAATCAACTACTATAAAGAAATGGGTTACCTACCAGAGGCACTATTAAACTATTTAGGCCGTATGGGTTGGTCAATGCCAGATGAGCGTGAAAAGTTCACTTTAGATGAGATGATTGAGCACTTCGATATGAAACGTGTGTCGCTTGGCGGCCCTATTTTCGACATCGATAAGCTTAGCTGGTTAAACGGTATGTGGATCCGTGAAAACTTATCTGATGCAGAACTAATGCAACGTTTTGTTGATTGGAAATTTAATACTGAGCTATTCGCCAAAGTATTGCCAGAAGCAAAAACGCGTATTAATACGCTTTCTGACATGGTTGACCTTGCCGGTCACTTCGTGGGTGGTATTCCAAGCTATGATCCCGCGCTATTAACAGCGGGTAAAGCTGATGAAGATGTAATCCGTCAAGCATTACAGTTCTTCATCTGGCAATTAGAAGGTTTACGCAGTTGGGAAAAACCAGCGATTTTTGCAATCGCAAAAGAAGTTGCGACTTTCCATGAGTTGAAGATTAAAGACTTCCTTGAGCCAATTTTCGTGGCTATCACAGGTAAGACATCTTCAACATCAGTACTTGATGCAATGGAAATTTTAGGTTCAGACCTTTCACGAGCTCGTTTACGTGTAGCATTAGCACATATTGGTGTGTCTAAAAAGCAAGCGAAAAACATCGAACGTGCCTATCGCGATTATCCGCAAGCTTAATCGTAATATAACTTTCAAAAACCGAGCTTTATGCTCGGTTTTTTTATGTTTGATTGACAGGTTAGATGGTTTTTAAGCAAGCTGAGTTAAATGTAATGCCTTTTACAAAACAGGTTTGGAAGTTAGCTCTCACATTTGGCTACTGAAATAACCAAAAACAATAACTAAAAACTGAAAACCAATGTAGCAAAATGTACATACTATTTTATATTTCATTCAATATGTTAGATTTAATTGATAGGGGATCATAAGCTATTTTTAACAGTGTAGACTGGAAAATAATTATACAAAAATGTAGGCAAACGATATGATCGCACCTGTAAGCGTTAAGAGTAGGCTATTGTTAGTATTATATAGTTGCCATAACTGTTTTTAATTATGGTATCGAGGTGAATCAAGTTAATGAATAAATTGTTTGGCTTAGTATGTTGTTTAACTGCATCAACTGCGTTTGCGCAGGCTGATGATAAACAGCCGCAATTAATTAAAAAGTCGACAATTCATGCCAGCATTACGCTGGGCTATGGGGGAATCGAAAACCCTGTTCTTGATGCTGATGATATTACTTCACCAATTTTACCTAGCTTTGCTTACTATGGTGATAATTGGTATTTCGACGATTTTTCTATAGGTTACAGCTTAATCGAAACAGAGAGTTTTTACGTTGATTTACTTGGTCGATTTAACGATGATGGCTTTTTCTTTGAATTAGATGGCATAGATAAGCTCTATGCTGTGGGTGTGATAAGATCAAACAGTGGCCGACCTACCATTCCTACCGCTTCACCTATAAATTTAACGCCAATTAAACGTGATCTATCATACATGGCGGGCTTATCATCTGCATTGAATGTATACGATAACATCTGGCTTAGCGCAGCATATGTGCATGATGTAACCGCTGTGCATAATGGCTACGAAATTTTGTTTAATGGTTATCAGGCATTTGAGCTGCTTTCAGGAGTCGCGGGTGTTGAAATGGGCCTTACTTATAAAAATGAAGAGCTCATTGATTACTACTACACAGTTGCACCTACAGAAAGTAAAACCCGTGTATTTGATTATGACTTACAAAGTGCCATCAATTATTACGTAAAAATTAGCTACGAATACCCAATTAACGATAGTCTAAGTTTAGATTTCAAATTAAAGCACACTTGGCTTGATAGTAACTTAGCTAATTCAACAATGATCCATAAAAATGGCTATTTTTCAGGTTTTACTGGGATTACTTACCACTTTTAGGCCAGCGAATAGTGATCCTCGCCCCGCCAGTTTCTGAGCTATTAGCTAAGCTAATTTTACCGCCATGCCAGCTAGCGATACGATGGACTATATAAAGTCCTAATCCATAACCACTGGCCAGCTTATCACCTTCACCTTGTTTAAAAGGCTCTATTAAGGCATCGGCATTTATTGGTAAGCCGGGGCCATCATCTGTAATGCTTATAGAGTAATGGGCTGCTTGTTCTTCACTACTTATTTGAATAGTGTTTTTTGCGTATTTTGTGGCGTTGATCAGTAAATTTTGCACTGCAATAGCCATAAAGCTCGCTTCACAATATGCAGTAT
The DNA here is from genome assembly GCF_021532475.1 of Pseudoalteromonas sp. APAL1. Lineage (NCBI taxonomy): Bacteria > Pseudomonadati > Pseudomonadota > Gammaproteobacteria > Alteromonadales > Pseudoalteromonadaceae > Pseudoalteromonas > Pseudoalteromonas sp. APAL1. The sequence goes on from NZ_JAKGAW010000002.1 coordinate 97,747, forward strand.
CTATTTTTAACTTTGCAATAAATTGGAGCTCTTTATACAAATCGAACTTAGCAATTTCACAATTGATTAGCTTAGTTAAATCAACTTTATCTTGATTAAATACACTTTGTTGATGCTCTAAGCGAGCAAACGATAAATACTGCTCCAAACGCAGTTCAATCTCATCGATATCGCGTTCTATTTGGCTACTTTGCTCTGGTTCTACGTCAGCAATGGATAAAGCAAACCGCATACGTGTAAGGGGAGTGCGAATTTCATGCGAAATAATACGTGATAAATCATTATGAAGCTGAACGAATTTGTTAATGCGTTCAGACATGTGAGTAAAGGTACTAGCAAGCGGTGCAATCGACGAGTTAGGCTTAATATCAAGCTCGATCCGCTGCGGTTTTTTACTGAATTGGTACGCTGCGCGCTGTAACGAGCTTAAATCACGAAACACGGGGCGAATAAACACTAGGATCATAGCGCCGAGTAATAGGTAAAAAGCAAAGAACGCAAACCAGTCTGTTTTGGTCTGCGAAATCAAAGTGATCGGGCCTACTTTTTGAATAGTTCCATTGCTGCCTTTGAGATACACAAACTGTTGATTATTTTCGACCACACTAATAATGCCATCGTTTTCGAAAGTAGTTTGTAAAGAACTTGGTAACACTAACTCATTTTGGTTTAAGGTGCTGATCCGTGAATCTTTATGTTCGGCGATTTGTGTAAGCTCATGGACGCTGAGTTGTATACTCGGCTCATGCTCAGAAAAAAATTCATTATACAGCTGCCCAAACGCGAGAACTAAAGCGATTAGACTCACTGTGATGACTAAATATAATTTAAAAAACTGCTGCTTCATTAATGCGAGATATCCAAGCTGTAACCTTTACCTCTTACTGATTTTATATCAAGCGACTCTTTATGCTCGCTAATCGTTTCTTTTAGTTTCTTTCTTAAGCGGCTGATTTTAAGGTCAATAGCACGGTCTAACCCGTCGTATTCACGACCAATGACATGTTTAAATAAAACTTCACGGGAAACAGGTTGCGGACTGTTTTTAGCCAAATAAGCAATGATCTCGAATTCACTATCGTTTAGGTTGAGTGCTTTACCTTTAAAAAAGATATCTCTTTTCTTTGAGTCAATCCGAAGTAGGTCATACTCATTTGAAAAGCTATCTTGGCCGATGGTATGAGCTATGATTGTTTTTATTTTTGCCAGCAATAGCTCAGGTTTAATAGGCTTGACAAGATAGTCGTAGGCTCCGAGATCTAAGCCTTTAATTTGTGATTGCACAGAATCCAGTGCCGTTAGAAAAATGACAGGGCAACTGTACTTTTCTTTCAACTGAGAAATTAACTCAAAGCCATTGCCATCCGGTAGCATAACATCACATATGATGAGTGAAGGCATGAAGGTGATGTCGCTGTTGCGATAGGCCTCAGCAGTATTAAACACATCTATGGTGTAGCCATGTTTTAGTAAAAACTTTTGAATTAAACTTGCTAGTTTCACATCATCTTCAATTAAAAAAATATGCTGCATTATAAACTCCAGCCAAAACGCCGTTTTATGCGGTAATCTTTAGCTTCGTAATTTGCTATTGAAAGTAGTTGTTTTTTTACAATCTGATTGCTCAATGGGTTTACTAATTTAATAGTCAGTGGGTGCTTTGTTTTAATATTAAGCTGTTCAACAATTAGGCCATTTTGTGTGTAGCACTGGGTGTACTGAGGGCGTTGAGTTACTTCTAAACATAACTCATCAAAAGGGGCTATGCGAAAATGAACTTGTATTTTGAATTCACATGCTTTTTGTTTTGCTTCAGTGACACAAACGGTGGGAGATACTTTAAAAAAAGGCTGATTAGAAAACTCTTCACTCAAACACAGCGACGAAAAAAAGAAACACAAAAGCAGCAATGCCAAATATAATCGTTTGATCATTTACGCACATCTCTGATTTTTAATAGTCTTTTTTTCAAAGTAACATTAACCGTCGAACGTTGATGTAACCAACTAGCACTCATTTGAGTACTTATCTTTGCCGCTTATTATAATTATTATTTATACAACCTAAATGGTGATTACACGATAAAAAACACAATTATCATACCTTATTTATTCTTTGAGCTACAAATAGCGGGATCAACCTCTTTAGATGTATTCAGCTTGTCAGATTGAGTCATTTATTTTGATTCATTAGTGTGTTGTTTTATCAAGAGAAGTGAATGTTTATCTAGTTTAAGTTAATAGTTTTTCACTACAGGCTTGTGAGGGGAAGTCTTTATTATTCGCATGGATTTGTTAATCACTTGCTACAAATTGATACAATGTTGCAGTGCTAAAATTTGCTTTATTGTTTTCAGTAACTTTGCTTAATTTTAACAGATTCGACCTCTCTTTATTTTTTTTCTGGTAGTATAGGCAGGTTATAAGTAGTTTAAGCAGTGAACAAATATGTTAAGTCCTTATTATCAGCAACATGCTGATTATGTTTCAATCTCACGTGAGCAAGGCTGTCGTTTCGCCAAGTTAGTGGCTGATGATTTCAATCCATTACACGATAAAGACGCTAAAAAGTTTTGTGTACCGGGCGATTTACTTTTTTCGCTGGTTTTAAACCGTTATGGCATAAGTGAAAAAATGGAATTCACATTTGCTGGTATGGTTGATGAAAATTCAAAGCTCACTTTCCCTGAAGGTGCTGATGAGTTTGCCATTACTGATGGCGAAAAAGTCATGCTAAAAGTGAAACGAGAAGGGGCTGTTAGCCAGTGCCCTGAGTTAACAAATAGCTTAATTAAAAATTATGTTGAGTTTTCTGGCACCACTTTCCCGCATGTGATCATTCCACTAATGGGTAAGCAAGACGTGATGATTAACCCCGCGCGCCCAATGGTGATTTACGAGTCAATGCTAATCAACCTTGACCGCCTAGATATCAGCTCACCTGAACTGCAGTTTGCTGAGCCTGATTTTGAATTTACAGGTAAGCGCGGCAAAATTACGCTTCGCTTCAACTTGTTAGAAAATGGCGAGAAAGTAGGTTCAGGTGAAAAGCACATGCTTGTTTCTGGCATTCGTGACTATTGCCAAGCAACCGTTGATGATTTAATTAGTTTTTACAATCAGCGCAAAGAATCATTAAAACCAGTGTGATTTTTTCGGTTGATAGAAAAGGCGCTAATTGCGCCTTTTTTGTTTATTGTGTTAAGCGTACAATAGCGCTTTTATAGTAAACGTACCTCATATCATGTCAGCAGCGACCTTTTCAGAGTTAAATCTTGCACCAGCGCTTTTAGAAGCATTGCAAGCCGAAAATTATCACACCCCAACGGCTATTCAAGCGCAAACTATTCCTCTTATTTTGGCTAGTGCTGATGTAATGGGCAGCGCACAAACGGGTACTGGTAAAACAGCAGCATTTGTTTTGCCTTTATTAGATAAGCTATTGTCCTTAGAAGCGCTACCAAGTGCCGTCAAAGTGCTTATTCTTACGCCAACCCGCGAACTTGCCCAGCAAGTTTTTGCAAGCGTAGAGCGCTACGCTGCGCACACTGATATCAAAGCCGCGCTTGCTTATGGCGGAGCTAGTATTGGTCCGCAAATTAAAGCCATTAAAGGGGCGCAGGTTGTAGTTGCAACGCCGGGACGCTTACTTGATCACCTGATCAAAGGCAGTATTAAACTCTCAAGTATTAGCACCTTGGTATTTGATGAAGCTGATCGCATGCTTGATATGGGTTTTATTGATGAGATTAAACGCATCTTGCGTCATGTGCCAAAAGAGCGCCAAACCTTACTTTTTTCAGCCACATTTGATGACAGTGTTTTTAAACTCAGTAAGCAGTTATTGAATGATCCTAAATTAGTTGAAGTGAATAAGCGTAACTCAGCCGCTGTTGAAATTGAGCAGCTAGTTTATGCCGTTGATGAAGATCGTAAGCGAGAGTTAGTTTCTCATATGATTGGCATGAAAAATTGGCAGCAAGTACTGATCTTCACTCGCACTAAACAAACTGCTGATTTGCTCGCTAAAGAAATGTGTAAAGATGGCTTAAAAACAGAGTCTATCCATGGCGATAAAAGCCAAGGAGCGCGTGATAAAGCACTACAAAACTTTAAATCAGGTGCAACAAGGGTGCTGGTAGCCACGGATGTTGCGGCGCGTGGTCTTGACATTGCTTCACTAAAGTATGTGATTAACTATGAGTTGCCTTATGTAGCTGAGGATTACGTACATCGCATTGGTCGCACAGGGCGTGCAGGGCGTGCAGGCGAAAAAGGCGTTGCGATGTCATTAGTTAGCATAGATGAGCAGTGGTTACTGGACGAGATAGATATATTGCTCGACACAAGGCTCACGCCGCAGTGGTTACCAGGTTATGAGCCGGACTTAACAAAAGAGCCAAAACAGGTTCGTAAAAATACGAATAAAGCACGACGTTCCCGCGATAAAAAACGCATTTTAGGGCAAAAAAGTAGGAGACGTTCCTAAATTTGGCATATATTTATACTATCCTCTGGCTAAAGATGAGAGTTTAGTATGTTAGAAGAGAATAAATGGACGTTTCGCCGCGCAGATAAGCAATTCTCCTTAGCAAAGTGGCAGAAAACAATAGATCTCATGACTGAGCTGTTTTCTGCACCCGCGGGCTTTATAGTCCACAAAACTGATAATGTTTATCGCATTATCGTCTCCAGTGAGCAGCAAGAAAACCCCTATGAGGCGGGGGCCGAGTTAAGTGCTGACGATAATATTTTCTGTAAAAAAGTACTGCGTGATATGGCACCGCTGTATGTTGATCATGCTAGTCAAGACCAGCAATGGGATGACTGCCCGCTAGTAAAAGATGGCTTTGAGTCTTATCTTGGGGTGCCTATTAGCTGGCCAAGTGGCGATCCGTTTGGTACTTTTTGCGTAATGGATTTTAAACAAACCCATTATCAACAGAGCTTTTTAGAATTGATAGAACAGCTTCGCGATATGGTCGAAGATGACCTTGCGCTTTTAGACAACTTCACACAGATGCGTGAAATTGCCATGCTTGATTCACTCACTAATATTTATAACCGCCGTGCAATAGACCTACTTTGCCAACATAAATTGAATATATCGAAGCGTCTTGGTTTTGATATTAGTTGTTTATTTATCGATATAAATAGCTTTAAACCGCTCAATGACACTTACGGTCACGAAGTTGGTGACTTAGCTTTGATTTGTTTAGCCGACACCATGAAAGAGTGCCTACGAGAAACCGATATTATCGGCCGCTTAGGGGGCGATGAGTTTATTGCCTTATTGCAAATCCAGCCCGGTGATTGCATCGATAGTATAGCTGATAAGCTTAATACCGCTTTTCAGATAAATTTAGAAAAGCGGGGCATTCCTGTCACAAGTTTAAGTATTGGCTCAGGGGTAATAGCTCAGCCAAAAGAAAACTTTGCTGAGCTATTAAAGCGGGCAGATGAAGATATGTATGAGAAAAAGCAAGCCTCGAAGGCGGCACGCTAAGCTATTTGCTTCTCAGCTAGGTTTAATTCCATGATTGCTTTTAGTAAACGGTAAAGATTGATTGATGCATCAATTTCTTCTTTACGGTTAGTTAAGCTCTCAATATTTAAACCTAGCGGTACATCTAAATGTGCGCAGCTTTGTAAAATTAAGTCGAGATTTTCACGGCAGATGCGCACTGATTCGCTTAAAGTATTTGCAGCATCGAGCATACGGTACTTAGTTGCCTCAGGTACAGAAATACCCAACCATTCCATAAACTCTAAAGTTTTTTCACCACCACAAGGGGTAAACGTTAAAATAATGCGTTTTGGTATTGAGCCTTGTGCTTTACAGCTACGAGCATAACTGGTGATCAAGTCGATTGTCGCTTGGGCATTATAGACGGCTTGCGAAATAAAAAATTGACAGCCTTGCTGTGTTTTTTTAAGTAGTCTTTCATGTTCATTTCGCTTGCTCGCATGGCGCTCAGCAATCGTAACACCACCTAAAAATACATCACTATCTTGCTCTGCTAAGGTTTTGTATGCATCAGGTAGGCTTAATTTGATATCACCATCAGATGATGGACTACCGACTAGCACTAAGTTTTTTAACTCAAACTCATTACGAGTTTCGTTTAGCCATTCGGTAAATTCAGCTTCGCCACGCTGGGCAACACTTTTATAGGTGATAACATCTTGCTGAGATAAGTTACGTAATAACTTAGAATACTCACGCGGGTCGACAGTCTCTTTGAATGGGAAAGGGCGCGGAATCGCTGTACGGCTGCTTTCATCTTGAATGTCATAAATGATTACACCATCGTATTCAATTTCGTGTAAACGACCAAGAAGCTTCTGCGCAATAGTTTCTAATGTGGCTTTATCTGTGCCTGATTTTGGTGGTGTAGTACCAATTAGGTAGACGCCTTGATTGGTGTCTTCAATTTTCTCTTGTAGTGATAAAGCCATAATCCTCATTCCAGCTCGTGCTCATGTCTATGACAAACAATATAGCAGCCATTTAGACGTCTAGATAGATTTTTTTCATGAAAGTTTTTCAATGACTATGAATTTTACTCATATTGAAAGCCGAGCGTTTCGCTAAATTGACACACCTGTTTACATAAATTATTGCACTGGCTCTCATATTTTCTGGCACTTTGATGCATAATCAATCAGCAATGATCATGAAAAAAATAACTAACAAGGGAACATTATGAAATTTAGATTACTAGCAACCAGTGTTGCTGTAACGCTAGCACTAAGTGGCTGCGCGAGTAATTCACAGTCAACTATGGTTAAAGAAGTCGAAATTGAGCAGCTAGCAAGCCAAGACGATAGCCGTGTATTCAGCCAAGACTACCTTTTAGAAGAGCTTGATAATGGCCTTCGCGTGATGGTGGTAAAAACCGATTACCCAGATGTAGTTTCACTGCAAATTCCGGTATCGGTAGGTTCACGTAACGAAGTTGAAGCAGGTAAAACCGGTTTTGCACACTTCTTTGAGCATATGATGTTTAAAGGCTCTGAAAAATTCCCGCAAGATGTGTATTCAGATATTTTAAAGAATTCAGGTGTTGATAATCGCGCGTACACGACCAACGATTACACTAACTATCACTTAAACTTTTCAAAAGAGCACTTAGACAAAGTACTCGAAATCGAAGCCGATATTTTCCAAAACCTCACATACAGTGAAGAACAGTTCCGCACTGAAGCGCTTACTGTTAAAGGTGAGTATCTAAAGAATAATGCCAGCCCAATTCGCAAGTTACTTTCTGCTGTTCGTAACGAAGCATTCGAAAAGCACACGTATAAGCATACCACGATGGGCTTTTTTGAAGACATTGAAGCTATGCCTGATCAAATGGCCTATGGTAAAGAGTTTTTCGCTAAGTTTTATAAACCAGAGTATGTATCTTTAGTCATTGTTGGTGATGTTGATCCACAAGAAACCATGGCTATGGTGAAAAAGCATTGGGGTAACTGGAAAAAGGGCGATTACCAAGCTGATATTCCTGTTGAGCCAAAACAACAAGCTGCAAAATATGTACATGAAAAAAATGATGGTTTACCAGGTCACTGGTTGCTTGTGTCTTACAAAGGCACGGCATGGGATCCAACCCAAAAAGACCGTGCAGCCCTTGATTTAATCTCGCAGCTTTATTTCTCTAACAACTCGGCACTTTATCAAGAGCTTGTTGTTGATAAACAAATTGCTAGTCAAATGTTTACCTATAACCCAGATACTAAAGATCCGGGTTTATTACATGTGTTTGTAAAAGTCGAAAACGAAGCGGACCTTGCTAAAGCCCGTGATGCGATTAACCGTACTTATGCACAAGCACGTACTGAGTTAGTTGATGCACAAAAGTTAGCGGATTTGAAATCAAACCTAAAATACAGCTTTATTAATGGTCTTGATTCATCGCAGTCAATTGCGTCAACGCTTGCAAGCTACATGCATTTTGAGCGCGACCCTGAGGTTATTAACCAACTGTACGCAATTGCTGATAGCATCACTCCTGAAGATATCAAAGCGGTAGCAAACAAGTATTTTGTTGATTCAAGCCGCACTACTGTGACAATGTCGGCGCTTGATAAAGTGGCTGGTTTTGAACAAGAGGTTGATTTAAACGCGCTGGTTGCAAGTATTGAACAAGCCCCAACAGAACGTCACTTTAAAGTACTTGATAAAACCAATAGCTCACCTTTAGTTGATGTTAACTGGTTATTTAATACCGGTGCAGCAGCTGATCCACAAGGGAAAAAAGGTTTAGCTGCACTCACTGCTGCGATGTTAGCGCAAGGTGGCTCAGAAACTATGAGCTATAAAGATATTCAAAAAGCCTTATACCCATTGGCGGGAAGCTTTGGGTATCAAATCGATAAAGAAATGATTTCACTACGTGGTCGTGTGCACAAAGACAATGCAGCGAAGTGGTATGCACTTGTTAGCGATCAGATGTTAAACCCTGGCTTTAGAGAAGATGATTTCAAGCGTCTGAAAAAAGAGCTTATCGATAGCATTAAAGCAGGCCTTAAAGCATCAAATGACGAAGAGTTAGGTAAAGAAGTGCTTTATCATCAGCTTTATAAAGGTCACCCATACGAAAGCTATAACTATGGTGATTTATCAGACCTTGAAGCGTTGACACTTGACGATGTGAAAGCGTTTTATGCTAAGCAGTTTACTCAATCAAAATTAACGGTTGGTTTAATTGGTGCTATTCCAAGTGAAGTTAAATCAGCAATGATGAAAGATTTAACATCGCTTCCACAAGGTAAAGAAAGCCGCTTAATGATCCCAGATGCACCAGCGCTAAAGGGTCATCATGCGACTATTGTTGAAAAATCAGCGCAATCTACCGCTGTATCATTTGGTTTCCCAATCGATACTATTCGTAGCAGCGATGACTGGACAGCGCTTTGGTTAGTTCGCTCTTACTTTGGCGAACACCGCAGCTCAAACAGCTTCTTGTATCAGCGCATTCGTCAAACACGTGGTATGAACTATGGTGACTACGCGTATATTGAGTACTTCCCGCGTGGTATGTTCCAAACAAAACCTGATGCTAATTTAGGTCGTTCAGAGCAAATTTTCCAAGTATGGTTACGTCCGCTTCGTTCTAACAACGATGCGCACTTTGCAACGCGTACAGCGTTATTTGAGCTTGATAAGCTAATTAAAAATGGCATCAGCAAAGAAGATTTTGAAGCGACTCGTAACTTCTTAATTAACTTTGTGCCACAAATGGTTGCAAGCCAAGATCGCCAATTAGGCTATGCGCTTGATAGTGAGTTCTACAACACTGAGAGCTTTGTTGACTATGTGCGCGGCAAGCTTGAAAAGCTAACCCTTGATGATGTTAACCGTGTTATTCGCGATAACCTGCAAACTGAGAATATTCACTATGTGTTTATTACCGGTGATGGCAAAGACATGCAAAAACGCCTAGCCTCAGAGCAAACATCACCTATGGTGTATAACGCTGAAAAACCAGCAGAGCTTGTTGCTGAAGACAAACTGATTGCTGACTATAAACTTGCGATACCTGCAAAAAATATCAGCGTACTTGATGTTGAAAAGGTATTCCAATAACTGCTATTCAATGCCCCTAGTTAGGGGCATTTTGCTCACAATGTCAGTTTGTGTTTGTGCAACAACTAGCTTGTTTCGACCTGTTTCTTTTGCTTGATAAAGCGCTTTGTCAGCCATGTCAATTAACGTGGTCGCATTGTCTAAAAAACCAGGCACTAAAGTTGCTAAACCAATACTTACGGTTAGTTGTTGATTATGCAACTCTTCAATATGTAGCTCGGTTAATTGCGTCATAAACCGAGAGAGTAGTTGATAGGCCTGCTCGCTATGTGTGTTACCCAAAACTAATACAAATTCTTCTCCCCCGTATCTTGCACATAAATCACTGGGTCTGCGGGCAAATTGTGTAAGCAAGTTTGCTAGACTTTTTAAGCAAATATCGCCGACTAAATGGCCAAAGTTATCATTAAGCAACTTGAAATGGTCAAGATCAATCATGGCAATAGAAATGGGCTGTTTTAAACGTAAACAGCGACTCCATTCTTGTTCAAAGAAATTGTCGAAATGGCGACGATTCGCAAGTTGAGTAAGACCGTCAATGTGCGCGAGCATTTTTAATTGCTGTTCTGCTCGCATTCTTTCAGTAATGTTTAAGTGGCTAATAACGACATAGCGCTGTGATTGATATTCTAGTGGTACTGCACGCATCAAAAACCAGCGGCTTTCAGTATCACTGTGGCAAGGGTATTCTAAATAGTATTCTTGCTGTTGACTGTTGATGACTTTTTGTAGGCCTGCGAGTGCTTTTATACCAAATTCATCACCTTGTTTTGCAGCTGATTCACAAATTGCTAAATAGTTTTGTTGGCGCCACTGCACGTCACAACTGCAATTATTATCTTGGCCAAAAGTCTGCCAACTGCGATTAACAAAGATGATATCACCTAATTCATTGATAACTACGATATGCTCAGAGATGCTATCGAGTATTAATTTTAAGAATTCTTTTGACTCAACCACATTATTACCCAGCCAATACCACTTATGTAAGATTAGCAACAAATGATAAGTTTTCACTGTTATGATTGTAAAAAATAATCCTAAATAGCTAGCTTTTCTGTGCTGCTGCTTTTTAAGAATATATGGATACGTCTGATAATAGCGAGGAAGGTGGCAAAACGTATTTTAGAAATTACGTCGTTTTGGGATGCAGCTTCGTGTCAGAATCAAGCCCGAGGCTCAACTCTGACAGAGAACTTATTAAAATAAAGAGGCAATTTTCACGGCAATGCCGCACAATATTGCTACTTTCATGAAGGCTATAAGTGTTGCATAGCCACGTTGTTCCTTGGTCATTGGCTGCTCCTAAAAAATAACTAATACCGTCGCCATACCAAGAGCAAAACTAATAAACGAAGAAGCCGCTACGATTGCAGCGAGATTTTGCTTACTCACTGCGTGTGTTGCGCTTTGTTCAGATACATCGTCATCGAGTTTAATTAGCTCACCTTGGCGTACTTCAAACACTGCGCATAGGCTCATGGTGGTTTCTTTTGATGCCGCACCTTCTTTTTCAACTCGCTGAATGGTACGTAGGCTTACATCACAGGCATCGGCCAATTGCTGCTGCGTCCAATCGAATTTAAGTCTAAGCGTCTTGATTGTATTGGGATTCAGCTGCATCAGTTACTTCCCAAGAAACGGTTCAATGAAAGTAACGACTGCGTAACCAAATATTGCACCACCAATAAAACAGCCTAAGGTAACCATAGCCACTTGTTTTGGGTTATCAGTAAGCGCGGTTTGTGTGCTTTGTTTTACTAATTTACCAGCTTTGTAAAACGAACATTCAAGCTTGCCTGTGAGTATGTTTTGCATCTCAAAATCGACAGCATAAGCAGTATCTTGGTAGTTAAAGTCGTGATGACTTTTAAAGCCGAAGCTGCGCTTTTCACTAACCAATTCGTCGTTTACATATATTTGTTCTTTACCGCTCATGATGTGACCAAAGCATGCGATTTGGTTATCACCATCTTGAAAGTAAAATTTATAACCTAGTTTATGTGAGTTTAGTACGTCGTTTTTCATCATCGTTTCCTTGTTAAGTTGATGATGTAAATTTAATGATTATTTTTGTTTTTTACGCCGTCAGCGATATGCCAGTGCCTATTTTGGCATATGACAGGTAAGATGTCATATCTGTTTTGTTATTGAAATATAAGAAGTTTAATTTAACTGTTGGCTTCAGCTCTGAGTTTGCTTCTGTCATATGAGATAGCCTTAAAACTCCCTTAAAATGAGCAAAAAGTGGTTTTGCTACTCTGGTTATTAGATATAACCAGAACAAATAAACAACGGGTTAGTACATCTTGCTACAAATCCGTTAAACTTAAGCCTTAGCAGTTAGGTACAACCAGAAAGGCAATATTATGCGTCATGAAATTTGGCAAAAGCTCCGTGAAGAAGCAAACGAAGTCGTTTCCCGTGAACCGCTTTTAGCAAGTCACGTTTATTCGTGTGTGTTAAATCATGAATGTTTAGGTTCAGCGCTGAGTTTTATTGTTGCTAATAAACTCGCTGATGCGGTGGTTTCGGCGTTTACTATTCGTGAATTATTCGACCAAGCCTTTGTTAAATGTGACTTAATGCTAACGCATGTTGCTCATGACATAAAAGCAGTTAAAGATCGCGACCCTGCAGCCGATAGTTACTTAACTGTCATTCTTAATCTAAAAGGCTTCCATGCAATTCAGGCTCATCGACTCGCAAACTGCTTATGGCAACAAAACCGAAAAGAGCTTGCTCGCTTCATTCAAAGTAGAACCTCAGAGGTTTTTGGCGTTGATATCCATCCTGCTTGTAAAGTTGGCCATGGTATTATGTTTGACCATGCAACTGGGATTGTAATTGGTGAAACAGCGGTTATCGAAGATAACGTATCGATTCTTCAATCAGTAACCTTAGGTGGTACAGGTAACGAGCAAGGTGATCGCCACCCTAAAATTCGTGCCGGCGTATTAATTGGCGCGGGTGCAAAAGTACTGGGTAACATCGAAGTAGGTGAGGGGGCGCGTATTGGTGCCAATTCTGTGGTGCTGAGTGCGGTTCCAGCACACACTACGGTTGTTGGTGTACCAGCTAAAGTTGTGGGTAAACCAAGCTGCCCTTGCCCAGCAGAAAGCATGAACCAAAACTTTTTAGATGATGGTACGACTACCGCTAGTAATGCATCGCACACCAGTGCTATGTTGTAGTTTTACACCAATAAAGTGCAATGGAATTGTCTAAATTATCTTTTGTATTAGCTGTTATAGCGTCATTTATTTGTGGCGCTGTAGCCATGTCATTTTTTCAACCTGACCCACAACATCAGCCGCAAACTTATCAGCAAGAATTTGTTGAAATGCAAACAATGGAAGTCCCAGAGCAGCAAGCCACTGCTGTAGCGCCTGTTATTAAAAAACAAGTCGCTGAAGTTAATTCAGTAGCTGTTAGCAAAAGCGAGCTTGAGCAACAAGTCGCAGAGCTGAAGTTACAAGTCGAAAACCAACAAGCGGTGATTGCCAGTTACCGTTCAAGTGCGATACCTCCGCAGCAAATCAACTCACATCTAGAGGATCTTTATACTTTATTAGAAGAGCAATCTCGAGATGAGGCGTGGGCTTACCAAATTGAAACAGCCATGAGCGACTTTTTAATTATGGCAGACTTACCCGTGCAGCCAGAAATGAGTATCTCTAGATGCAAAAGCTCAGTTTGTCAGTTTAAACTGCTGCAACCTGAGGGGGTTGATGAGTTGCCAAGCCATTATTGGCGTAACATGACCGATAAAATGGTGGAGCAAAGCTGGTGGAAGCAATTTAAATTTACTTCCACCACCTCAAGTGACGATAGTCTAACCATTATTGCAAGCACGGAGTAATTTTATACAACTTTTGATTGCAGTTGACCATCGGCAAGTTCAGTAGTTATAAGCTCACCAGAACTTACATCGTTAACCGATTTCACCACCCCACCTTGTTGGTTTTTAGTAATGCTGTAACCACGCGCCAACACACTGAGCGGGCTCACAGAATCTAAACGACTCGCCTGTAATGAAAGCTTGTTTCGAGAACCTGAAAGCTGTTGTTGCATTGCCTGTGTAAGCCTAGCATGTAATTGCGCCAGCTGATGCTCGCTCTTAGCTAACTGCTTTTCAGGAGAACGTTGCATTAAGCGTGGTGTTAAGTTAGCAAGTACTCGCTCATATCGCTGAATTTTACTATTCATCGCGCCGTGTAAGGCTAAACTTAGCTCATCTAATTTTTGCGCTTGTTGATTGAGTTGATAACGCGGATGACAAAGCTGTAAGCGGTGCTCAAATTGCGTTGCGGTACTGCGTTTTACTGCCAATGAATGTTTAAAGGCATGATTTAAGTGTCTAACTAACTGCTTAACTTTGTTGTGCAGCTCTTCGCTGTTTGGGCTAACAAGCTCCGCAGCAGCTGAAGGAGTGGCTGCGCGAATATCGGCGACATAATCACTAATCGTGGTATCGACCTCGTGACCAACGGCGCTAACGATGGGTAAGTGACTTGCAAAAATGGCACGAGCCAATTGCTCATGGTTAAAGCACCACAAATCTTCGAGTGAGCCACCACCGCGACCTAATATAAGAACATCTACTTCGTTACGCTGGTTGGCGATGTTTATTTTTTCTATTAGTTGGCTATGGGCATCTGCACCTTGCACCATTGCTGGGTAAATCACGACTTCAAGCTGCGGAGCGCGGCGTTTTAATACAGTAAGAATATCGCGAATAGCAGCCCCTGTGGCAGAGGTGATCACCCCAACACGATTTATATTGGTTGGTAATGGCTTTTTGTGGGCTGAGCTAAATAGACCTTCTGCAGCTAAGCGCATTTTAAGGGCGTCAAATTCTTGTTTTAATAAGCCTTCACCGGCAGGGGCCATGTGTTCAACAATCAGCTGATAATCACCGCGGGGCTCATACAATGACACGCGAGCGCGAACGGTCACTTGTGCACCATTGCTCGGGCGGAACGTTTGACCGCGATTATTGCCACGCCACATCGCTGCTTTTACTTGTGCTCGGTCGTCTTTTAAAGTGAAGTACCAATGTCCTGAGGCTGGGGCAATAAAGTTAGAAATTTCGCCGTTTAATACCAGCGACGAAAAGCCTTGCTCTAAAACATGACGAATTTCTTTATTTAGTCGCGAGACTGTATAAACAGGCTGTGTTGATTGCGTGAAAGCCATTAAAAACCCCAGTAAAAAAATCTGTGTGTACTTTAACACAAATAAATGAATAATTTTATTTACTCGTGCCAACAACGCTGATAAAATTTGGCCGCAATTCCTTATACTCAGATCCACATGTGAGAAGTTGCACTATGCTAAGAATCGCTAAAGAAGCTCTTACCTTTGACGACGTACTTTTAGTACCAGGTCATTCTACTGTTTTGCCACACACGGCAAATATTTCAACTCGTTTAACGCGTGGTATCAATCTTAACTTGCCGCTAGTTTCAGCATCTATGGATACTGTTACAGAAGCTCGCTTAGCGATTGCTTTAGCGCAAGAAGGCGGGTTAGGTTTCATCCACAAAAACATGACAATTGAAGAGCAAGCTAAAAACGTACGCAAAGTAAAAACGTACGAAGCAGGTATTGTTTCTTTCCCTGTTACTGTGACTGCGGATCTTACAATTGCTGATGCTATCGCGCTTTCAGAAGAAAAAGGTTTTTCAGGTTTCCCTGTAACCGATGCTGACAATAACCTTGTAGGTATTGTTACAAGCCGTGATATGCGTTTTGAAACTAAGCTTGAACAGCCAGTTTCTACAGTAATGACGAAAAAAGAATCGTTAGTTACTGTAAAAGAAGGTGCAGACCGTGATGAGATTTTAGGTCTAATGCACGAGCACCGTATCGAAAAAATTCTTGTTGTTGATGATGCATTTAAATTAAAAGGCATGATCACTGTAAAAGATTACCAAAAAGCACAAGACAAGCCACACGCATGTAAAGACGATCAAGGTCGTCTTCGTGTAGGTGCCGCTGTTGGTGTTGGTCCAGGTACTGACGAGCGTATCGCAGCCCTTGTTGAAGCAGGTGTTGACGTATTACTTATCGATACATCACATGGCCACTCACAAGGTGTAATCGACCGTGTTGCTCAAACACGTCAAACATACCCAGATTTACAAATCGTAGCAGGTAACGTTGCAACAGCTGAAGGTGCGATTGCTCTTGCTGATGCAGGTGTTGACGCTGTTAAGGTAGGTATTGGCCCTGGTTCTATTTGTACTACTCGTATCGTAACAGGTTGTGGTGTACCACAAATTACGGCTATTTCTGACGCAGTTGAAGGCTTAAAAGGCCGCGATATTCCTGTTATCGCTGACGGTGGTATTCGTTTCTCTGGTGACATCGTAAAAGCACTTGTTGCCGGTGCATCATGTGTAATGGTGGGGTCAATGTTAGCGGGTACTGAAGAAGCACCGGGTGAAGTTGAGCTATACCAAGGTCGTTACTACAAGTCTTACCGTGGTATGGGTAGCCTTGGCGCTATGAACCAAAAAGAAGGTTCATCAGACCGTTACTTCCAAAAATCGAACGAAGCAGACAAGCTTGTTCCTGAAGGTATCGAAGGCCGTGTTGCTTATAAAGGTCCTATCGCGACAATCATTCACCAACAGGTGGGCGGTCTTCGCAGCGCAATGGGCTTAACGGGCTGTGCAACAATTGAAGAGTTAAATACTAAACCTCAATTTGTTCGCGTTACTTCAGCTGGTATGGGTGAGTCACACGTTCACGACGTGCAAATTACCAAAGAAGCGCCAAACTACCGCTTAGGTTAATTACCTTAAGGTATTGAAATTACATGGGCTAGCATTTGCTAGCCCTAATTTATTGATCATCTCCCTTTGGGGGAGCAGTTCCTGACTAACGAGATACTCCATGAGCAAAGACATTCACGATTCACGAATTCTCATTTTAGATTTTGGTTCGCAATACACACAGTTAATCGCACGTCGTATACGTGAGATTGGTGTTTACTGTGAGCTATGGGCATGGGATGTAACTGAAGAGCAAATCCGCGAATTTAATCCACAAGGTATTATTTTGTCGGGTGGCCCTGAGTCTACAACACTTGAAAACAGCCCACGTGCTCCTGAGTATGTATTTAACGCAGGCGTTCCAGTACTTGGTATCTGTTACGGTATGCAAACAATGGCAACGCAACTGGGTGGTAGCGTACACAGCTCTGATAAGAAAGAGTTTGGTTATGCGCAAGTTGAGAAAGTAGGTAACTGTGCGTTATTCGATGCTATCGAAGACCACATTACTGACGGCGGTGCTGGCGTACTAGACGTTTGGATGAGCCACGGCGATAAAGTAATGGAAATTCCAGATACTTTCAAAACTACTGCTAAAACATCAACATGTCCACATGCTGCAATGTCTTGGGAAGAAAAGCGTTTCTACGGCGTACAGTTCCACCCAGAAGTAACTCACACTCATCAAGGTCAACGTTTACTTGAGCGTTTTGCAATTGATATCTGTGGCTGTGAAAAGCTATGGACACCAGCTAAAATTATCGATGATGCTATCGAGCGTATTAAAGAAACTGTGGGTGATGACGAAGTTATCTTAGGCTTATCAGGTGGTGTTGATTCATCTGTTGTAGCTATGCTTATTCACCGTGCAATCGGCGACAAGTTAACGTGTGTATTCGTTGATAACGGTCTACTTCGTTTAAACGAAGGTCAGCAAGTTATGGACATGTTTGGCAACAAGTTTGGCCTAAACATTGTTAAAGTCGATGCTGAAGATCAATTCTTAGCAGACTTAGCTGGTAAGTCAGACCCAGAAGATAAGCGTAAAGCGATTGGTCATACTTTCATTAAAGTATTTGACGAGCAAGCTAAAAAGCTGAAAAGCGCTAAATGGTTAGGTCAAGGTACTATCTACCCAGACGTAATCGAATCTGCTGCATCAGCAACAGGCAAAGCACACGTAATCAAATCTCACCACAACGTAGGTGGTTTACCAGACGACATGGAAATGGGTCTTGTAGAGCCATTACGTGAGCTATTCAAAGATGAAGTACGTAAAATTGGCCTTGAGCTTGGTCTACCTTACGACATGCTTTACCGTCACCCATTCCCGGGTCCTGGTTTAGGTGTTCGTGTACTTGGTGAAATCAAGAAAGAGTACTGTGACTTACTACGTCGCGCAGATGCTATCTTCATCGAAGAGCTACACAAAGCTGAGCTTTACCACAAAGTAAGCCAAGCATTCACTGTATTCTTACCAGTTAAATCGGTAGGTGTAATGGGTGATGCGCGTAAATACGACTGGGTTGTATCACTACGTTGTGTTGAAACAATCGACTTTATGACGGCACGTTGGTCACACTTACCTTATGAGTTCTTAGGCGTGGTTTCTAACCGTATCATCAACGAAATCGATGGTATCTCACGTGTTGTTTACGATATTTCAGGTAAACCACCTGCAACAATCGAATGGGAATAGGGCTAGCTCAAAAGAGCTAATAAAGCCTTAAGCCAATAAAAAATGCCAGTCAGTTTTACTGACTGGCATTTTTTTTATAGGGATAATAACTGTTGGTTTTCAGAAATCAGCATATCCAGAAATCGACAACAGCTCTAACTCTGCATAAGCGTGCCAAATCTGAGTAAATAGCCAACCAAGTAGGCTAAACACAGCACACATTTGTGCTGATAAGAGTTTGTGATTAAGTGACAAGGTCTTCCTGTTAACACTGTTGTTAGCCATGAAGCTTAAACTCTCGTAGACAAATGTGACGGTTAATGAGTAAGCACCAATAGCTTTTGAGTCTTCGATTACACAGAATATGTAGCACAGTACGAGTTTTTTTGGTGAGCTGTAGATACTTAATAACAGTTTCCATCTTGGCGCAAAGAAAATGGAGAAGTATCGATAGCCCACCGTTTAAGTTTTGAGCGTGTTGTAGTCAGCCTGTTAAATATTTAAGGTTAAACAAGCGTACCTTTCGAGCCATGTGGTTCAGAGCGCAAATATTGAGGCGGAGCCTGAACCTGAGCACCTAGCGCAACGGCAGCTTGCCAAGGCCAATGCGGATTAAAAAGTACAGAGCGACCTAATGCAACCAAATCGGCATCCCCTTGTTTCAGCGCTTCTTCAGCCTGCTGTGGCTCGGTGATTAAGCCTACACCTATTACCGGTATTGTAACTTGTTGGCGAATGGCACTAGCAAACGGAAGCTGATACCCTGGTTTTACATCAATGGATTGCTGCGGCGAAAGCCCACCACTGGAAACATGCAGATAGTCACAACCCAGCTGTTCCAGTTGCTGACCAAACACAATCGATTGCTCAACATCCCAACCGTCATCAACCCAGTCAGTTGCCGAGAGACGAACTCCAACAGGAACTGAAGAAGGGATGGCTTTACGCACAGCTTCAAATACTTCAAGTGGAAAGCGTAGGCGATTTTCCAGCGAACCACCATATTGGTCCTGTCTTTGGTTACTTAGTGGAGAAAGAAATTGGTGGAGTAGGTAACCATGCGCCGCATGGATTTCTATTAGATCAATTCCTACACGTACTGCACGAATTGCGCTGTCAACAAACGCTTGTTTAATACGCGCAAGACCCGCTAAGTCGAGTGACTCTGGCGTTTCGTCTTGCTCATTGAAGCCCAACGCAGAAGGAGCAACCGTTTGCCAGCCACCTTCATCCATCGTCAATTTATGACCTCCCTGCCATGGCACATGACAAGAAGCCTTTCGCCCGGCATGACCAAGCTGAATACCTATACGAATGGGAGACCAAGCGCGAACATCAGACAAAACATTGTCTAATGCGGCTTCTGTTGCGTCATCCCACAGTCCTAAATCTCCCGCAGAAATACGGCCAATAGGTTCAACAGCTGTGGCCTCCAAAATTAGCAATCCAGCGCCAGACGTTGCCAGCGAACCATAGTGCATGCGGTGCCAGGAGCTAGCCTGTCCAGATTCGGCGGAGTATTGACACATTGGTGCGATAACTATGTGGTTTGTAAGATTGAGCTCTCCGATCTTCGCGGCACTAAATAATTGGCTCATTTTAACCTCTCAATGTTGTTTTCAGCAGAATGACATAGGATGGCCTCACCCCCAATTTTTCTGAGCAAAGTAGGGGAGGCTGAATCCCTCCTGCTGGTACCTATTTTTTGTATTTGCTTATTCAGTTGTTATTTCTGAAAAGCATGAATATGAAATGTGATTACTGTGTCTATTAATCATAAGGTTAAAGTGGTCATCACATGTTCCTTTTTCAAGGGCGGTCACTGTTGATACTCAATAAATTGCGAATAAGTAACATTGGCTTTAATTTTAGTTAATTAATGGCTTCCTATTTTCTCATGCCTTGTGCATTTCAATATTCAAAGCGACGAGTCGCAAAAAATCAAAACGGCGAATTAGCGTGCTAATTCGCCGTTTTGTTTATTTAAGAAGCAGTTAAACTAAAAACTGTGTTTTTTTACTTTACCTTTGAAAAAAGCTCTATATAATTCGTCGTCATTGCAGGGGCGTAGTTCCAATTGGTAGAACAGCGGTCTCCAAAACCGACGGTTGGGAGTTCGAATCTCTCCGCCCCTGCCATTTCTTCCTGCTTTACTTTAATCGCAAATCTTCCTATATTACTTGCTCTTAATCATGATTGAGTTGTTATGAATCCAAGTTACGCTGCGATATTCTCTGTACAATCACTCGAGTTAAAACAACATTATCGAACTGTGCCTGAAACTCAGGATGAACAAGTCACTGTAACAGCACAAGCACCTTTAGTACTTCCACTGCAGCTACATCAAGATCTTGAAAAAGCGTTTGCTCCAATAGTGATCACACAGGTAGTAAAAGCTGAGAATATTAGCTGGCAGGATGGCTGTTTAGCCTTGCCGAGTGAGAAGCTCACAGCTGAGCAGAAAAAACAACTTTGGTCTTTAATTGGTGAACAACTTGATAAGCTTTAAACCTGTAGATGCAACCTATATTAGCCAGTTAATGGCTATTGAAAATGCCTGTCATAGTCATCCGTGGACAGAAAAGACCATGCTGTCGTGTTTAGCTGGTCGCTATTTTAACCTTGCAGCCTTTAGTGATGATGAAATGCTTGGCTTTTACATCGGTGAACAAGCAGGGCCTGACTTTACTCTAATGGATATTTGTGTAGCGCCAGCGTATCAAGGGCAGGGTATTGCAAAACAATTATTAAATGCATTTATTGAGCATGGTGAGCAATACCAAGCAGAGAACTTATTTTTAGAAGTGCGAGAATCAAACAAACCTGCAATTGGTTTGTACGAGAGTGCAGGCTTCAGCTCAATGTCAGTGCGTAAAAATTACTACCCAACTGCGACAGGTAATGAAGATGCTATTTTGATGGGGCTAACTTTAAGGCTTTAGTTAAGCGGCCTCTTTTAGGGCACTAATGAGTGCTTCATAACAGTCTGCAACTTGTGCCATTTGGTTCGTGCTCAATGCCGTTTCTAGTTGACCTGCCGTTTTGTGGATTTCTTCAAAGCTAAAACACCCAGCGCTGCCTTTAATACTGTGTGCAAGAGAGCGTAATGCCTCCCACTCTTTTGCACGATACAGTCGTACTACTTGGCTTAAATAATCAGGTAGTTTAGAACGGTAGTTATCATTGATCTGTTGGAATTTCTCACTTTTCAGTAAGTTTTCCCATTTATTTTGACTGTCTTTTTCAATATTTAAGTAGCTAACTAGTACTTTCTCGAGAGCGTGTTTATCGATTGGTTTAGCCAGCGCCTCATCGCAACCAGCTTCTAAATAAGTATCAACGTCATTTTTCATAACGTTTGCTGTTAAGGCTATGATAGGGCCATCGTATGCAGCATGACGGAGCATTTGCGTTGCTTCTAATCCACCCATTACTGGCATTTGCATATCCATGATAATCAACTGATAGTCATTAACCAGAGCCATTTCTACGGCTTCAGCGCCGTTTTTCGCAATGTCAGGTTCAAGCCCCCAAGTTTGTAGCAATAGTTTTATCAATAATTGATTATCTGGATTATCCTCAGCCACTAAAATATGAGCATCAAAACTATTTTCTGCGAAGGATAATTGTGTATCTGAACCCGGAGACAGTTGTTCATAGTTGTGAATAAACGCATTACGTTGTAATTGTTCAGGGTTTAAATGACAGGCCACTTGCACGGTAAAGCTACTACCTTTACCTAGCTCGCTGACAAGCTTTACATCTCCCCCTAATAGCTGGGCCAAGTTCTTTGAAATACATAAACCTAGGCCCGTTCCACCAAATCGGCGAGTTGTTGTGGCATCGGCTTGTTCGAACGGTTTAAATACTCGTTCTACTTCACGCTCAGACATACCAATTCCGGTATCTTCAATGACAAATTCTAATAGCTGTCGCTCATCGTTATAGTGAATATCAAGCGAGATAAAGCCTTGCTCAGTAAATTTAACGGCATTGCTAGCAATGTTTATTAATATTTGTTTTAAGCGTGTGGTATCACTGTTAATGCTTTGAGGAATTGGTAAGTTGTAATTAATATTAAACTGCAGTTGCTTTTGATTCGCTAATGGACGAATGATTGAATCAATATCATGAATTAATTGAACAACCGAGCAAGGGCTTCGTTCGACAGCCAGTTTTTCTGCTTCAATTTTAGATAAATCGAGAATGTTATTTATGAGCTCTAAAAGGTGTTTAGAGTTTCGCAAAATTGTACTTAAATGCTGCTCATCATTCACCGCATCTTTGTTGTGTAGCAGTTGCTCAGTAAAACCCATGATTGCGGTAAGTGGGGTGCGAATTTCATGGCTCATATTTGCTAAAAAGCGGCTCTTTAATTGGTTTGCTTGTTCAGCTTGGGCAATAGCCACTTCAAGTTTGTTATTCATAGCTTCAAGCGCTTTAGTTCGGCTTTCTACTTTTTCTTCAAGGTGGTGTTTGTACTCTTCGAGTTCATCTTGGTAGTCACGAATTTGATTTACCATGTGATTAAAATCGTTAAATAAGACACCTACTTCATCGTTAGTATGCGCAGGTAAATAAACTGATAAGTCACCATCACCTACTCGGTGACTCGCAGCACCTAATAATTCGACAGGGGTTAACAGTAAATTACGAACAACGATATAAATTAAAATTGGTAACGAGATCACTGAAATAATTACAATCAGTGCAGTTATTAAGCTAATTGCTTTACCTGACTGATAGAGTAAATCTTTGGGAGTTGTTGAAACCAAATAGTCGCCGTCCGTCATTTGCACAGCGTAGATAATTCGCTCTTCCTTATCGATACTTGATAATTCAATATCGGCCAGTTTTCCGTAATCAGCTAATCTCTTTATTTGCTCGAGCTCATATTCACTTAAGTAGTTGCCGCGCAGGTCATAATCAGAGCTAAATAAAATTTGCCCTTTAGTCGTTAAGAATAAATTTAGGGTGTTATTAAATGGGGCTTCTAAAATACTGGCGTTTAAAATAGATGGCTCAACATGTACCACAATAAAGCCAAGCTGCTGAGGCTGTTTTAGGTAGTAATCAATGTTATAAATTGGATGCACAAAATAGAGGCTGGTCGAACCGTCTTCTTTGGGGATCATAAATTGCTGTTGACGCAGGTTTGATTTGAGTACTTGTTTGAAAAACGGGTAGCTCTTTGGCGCTGGGGTCAATTGGCTTGAATAAAAAGCATCACTTCTGCCGTCTGGGGCAACATAATTAATACTAATTATATCTGGGTAAGCTTCTGAATAACTGGCAAATACATTCATTAGTTCGCCAAGTCGCTCGATATATTGATTTTTAGAGCCCGGCTCTCGAGACAAAAAGTCGGCAAGTACTGGAGATGTTGATAATAAACGCGTAATAGAATGAAACGAGTCGATGTAGTTGAAGATCTTCTGTTGTTGTTGTTCAACAAAGCGACTCACAATCAGCTCAGCTTGTTTTTTTGTTGAATTGGTCACATTGGTTAAGGTAAAGCCACCTAAAAACAACAAAGGTAAAATCACTAATGGGGTGATATACCATAATAATCGAATACTGAGCTTACTGGTTTTCATGACCTAAATTAATATCCTCCGTGCAATTTATCCATAGTATGCGTTACAACTTGATTACACAAGCTTAGCAAAAAAGTGAACAACGAAAATCCCTAACCCAAGGTGAATAATTACTTACAATCGCTGCTTTTTTGGCTAAGACAAACAAGGTATAATACTCGGCAATTCTATTTTATTTTTACAGTGCGCACCGAGCTTTATAATTTATAAGGCAGTTAAGTGCGCTTTGTTATGACTAAAAGCAGCTTACATGTCTAATTTAACTACCGAAATTAATAAACGACGCACCTTTGCGATCATCTCGCACCCGGATGCGGGTAAAACCACCATTACAGAAAAAGTTCTGTTATTCGGACAAGCGATTCAAAAAGCGGGTACCGTAAAAGGTCGTGGCTCAAACCAGCACGCAAAATCAGACTGGATGGAAATGGAAAAAGAACGTGGTATCTCGGTTACTACGTCAGTTATGCAATTTCCTTACAATGAGCGTCTGGTTAACTTACTTGATACTCCAGGACACGAAGACTTCTCTGAAGATACCTACCGTACATTGACAGCGGTTGACTCGTGTCTAATGGTAATCGACGCTGCGAAAGGTGTTGAGGATCGTACTCGTAAATTAATGGAAGTAACACGCTTACGTACTACACCTATCGTCACCTTTATGAATAAGTGTGACCGTGATATTCGTGACCCAATGGAGTTATTAGACGAAGTTGAAACCGAGCTTAATATCGCCTGTGCACCTATCACATGGCCGATTGGTTGCGGTAAAGAGTTTAAAGGTGTGTATCACATTCACCGTGAAGAAACGATTTTGTATAGCACAGGCCAAGGCCACACTATTCAAGAAGTTCGAACAATCAAAGGACTCGATAACCCAGAGCTTGACCAAGCTATTGGTAGTGAACTTGCAGAGCAGCTTCGTGAAGAGCTTGAGCTAGTTGTCGGTGCATCACACGAATTTGATTTAGATCTGTTTTTAGCGGGCGAACTATCACCTGTGTATTTTGGTACGGCATTAGGTAACTTTGGTGTTGACCATGTACTTGATGGCTTAACAGAGTGGGCGCCTGCACCACTACCACGCGAAACAGAAGACCGCCAAGTTGTTGCAACCGAAGAGAACTTCTCTGGCTTCGTATTTAAAATCCAAGCGAACATGGATCCTAAACACCGTGACCGTATTGCCTTTATGCGAATTGTATCAGGCAAATATAGCCAAGGTATGAAGATGAGCCACGTGCGTATTGGTAAACAAGTGAGTATCTCTGATGCGGTAACCTTTATGGCCGGTGACCGTGAGCGAGCGCAAGATGCTTACGCCGGTGACATCATAGGTTTACACAACCACGGCACGATTCAAATTGGTGACACCTTCACACAAGGTGAGAAAATGAAGTTTGGTGGTATTCCTAACTTCGCACCAGAATTATTCCGTCGTATTCGCTTAAAAGATCCACTTAAGCAAAAGCAATTATTAAAAGGCTTAGTTCAGCTATCTGAAGAAGGTGCTGTGCAAGTATTTAGACCACTTATTAACAACGACCTTATCGTTGGCGCGGTCGGTGTACTACAGTTTGATGTGGTTGTTGCGCGCTTGAAAGCAGAGTACAACGTTGACGCCATTTACGAAGGTGTCAGCGTAAACACTGCCCGTTGGGTAAGCTCTGACGATGTTAAAAAGTTTGAAGAATTTAAGCGTAAGTGCGAGAGCAATTTAGCATTAGATGGCGGCGATAATCTTACTTATATCGCACCAAGCCGTGTTAACTTGAACTTATCGATGGAACGCTATCCAGACATCAAGTTTAATCATACACGCGAAAACTAATACACTAAGCTTGCATCAAATTTAAGTGCCCGTACTGCGGGCCATAAAGGTAAAAATTACAATGAATATTCGTACTCTTTTAATCGAAAAAGCAATTGCAGCTATGGTTGCAGCTGGATTACCAGAAGACACAAATCCAGCGGTTACACAAAGTACACGCCCGCAGTTTGGTGATTACCAAATCAATGGCGCAATGGGCGCGGCTAAAAAATTAAAATCAAACCCGCGTGAACTAGCACAAAAAATTATCGATAACCTAGATCTTGCTGATATCGCAGAAAAAACAGAAATTGCAGGCCCTGGTTTTATCAACATTCACTTAAAGCCTGAGTTTTTATCAGCTAGCTTAAAAGCAGCAAACGAAGACGAAAAGCTGGCTGTTGCGCCACATGCAACAGCACAAAAAGTAGTTGTTGATTATTCATCACCTAACCTTGCTAAAGAAATGCACGTAGGTCACTTACGTTCAACTATCATTGGCGATGCGGTTGTTCGTGCCCTTGAGTTCCGTGGTGATGAAGTTGTTCGTCAAAACCACATGGGTGACTGGGGTACTCAGTTTGGTATGTTAATCGCGCACTTAGAAGATCAAATTAACCAAGGTGTTGATTTAGAATCTGTTGCACTTGCGGATTTAGAAACCTTCTATCGTGATGCGAAAAAACGCTTTGATGATGAAGAAGGCTTTGCCGATAAAGCGCGTAACTACGTGGTTAAATTGCAAAGCGGCGATGCACACTGTGAAAAACTTTGGAAGTTATTCATTGCCACTTCTGTAAAGCACTCTGAAGAAGTTTACAAACGCCTAAACGTAACGCTTACGCAAGATGACATCATGGCAGAAAGTGCTTACAACAGCGAACTTGCAAACATCATCGCGCTATTAAAAGACAAAAACATTGCTGTTGAATCTGATGGTGCACAAGTGGTGTTCTTAGATGAGCTTGCTAACAAAGACGGTGAGCCTTCAGTATTTATCGTACAGAAATCAGGTGGTGGCTTCTTATATGCAACAACCGACTTAGCTGCATGTGATTACCGCTCAAATAAACTCGGTGCTGATCGTATCTTAATCTTTGTAGATGCACGTCAAAGCTTACACTTCAATCAAGTTGAGCTAACAGCACGTAAAGCGGGTTTATTACGTGATGAAACAAGTTATGAATTCTGCCCATTCGGCACCATGATGGGTGAAGACGGCAAGCCATTCAAAACACGTACAGGCGGTACTGTTAAACTTGCAGACTTACTGGAAGAGTCAATCACTCGTGCAGCAGCTAAACTTGCTGAGCGTGAGTCAGATTTAAGCGACGAAGAGCGTAGCGAAATTGCCCGTAAAGTGGGTATTGGTGCAGTGAAATATGCGGATCTGTCTAAGCACCGTACTAGCGACTATATCTTCAACTGGGACACTATGCTGAGCTTTGAAGG
This sequence comes from Pseudoalteromonas sp. APAL1, assembly GCF_021532475.1. NCBI lineage: Bacteria > Pseudomonadati > Pseudomonadota > Gammaproteobacteria > Alteromonadales > Pseudoalteromonadaceae > Pseudoalteromonas > Pseudoalteromonas sp. APAL1. Next base: position 124,660 of record NZ_JAKGAW010000002.1, read on the forward strand.
TGCTACAGCCCCTTACTTACAATATGCATACACGCGTGTTCGCAGTATTTTCCGTAAATCAGGTATCGATGCTGCCTCATTAACAGCAGACGTTACAATCAACGAGCCACAAGAAAAAGCGCTGGCACTTAAACTTCTACAGTTAGAAGAAGTACTTGATCTAATGATCAGCGAAGCAACACCGCACGTATTATGTGGATACCTATACGAACTAGCAAGCCTATACATGACGTTCTACGAAGCATGCCCAGTTCTAAAAGAAGGCGTAGAGCCAAGCGTTCGTGACAGCCGTTTAGTACTGTGTAATTTGGTAGCGAAGACGCTGAAGTCAGGATTGGATCTTTTAGGTATCGAAGTAATGGAGCAAATGTAATCTGCTTCGTGTAGTTCGCTTTAGCTGCGTTAATGAGTTTATTTAGCCTAAGTCACATACAAAACACGTATGCTCCTTGGCATAAATAAACTCATTGCCTTGCTAGCACTCCTACACTTGCAGAAAGTTTAAGAACTCAAAGGGATAAGTCGGTTTTCCGCCTTGTCTTAGGCTAAACTACTTAGGTGAATTCTGCTTCGTGTAGTTCGCTTTGAAAGCACTCTTACACTTGCAGATGATGCGCTTTGTAGGTTGGGTAGAGCAAAGCGAAGCCCAACAAATTGACAGCTCAACAACCTTGATTAATCTTTAGCTGATAGCTGATAGCTGATAGCTGATAGCTGATAGCTGATAGCTGATAGCTGATAGCTGATAGCTGATAGCTGATAGCTGATAGCTGATAGCTGATAGCTGATAGCGATAGAGGGAATTTTATGAAACTTGAAGATATTCGCCGTGAATATTTACAGGATGGTTTATCTGAAGACATGCTTGATGCGTCTCCGATCAAGCAGTTTGAAAAATGGCTTGAGCAAGCTGTTGCCACTAATTTGCCTGATCCTACGGCGATGGTAGTCGCAACGGTTGATGAACATGGCCAGCCTTCGCAACGTATCGTGCTGTTAAAGCATCTTGATGAAAATGGCTTTGTGTTTTTTACCAATACCGGCTCGCGCAAGGCGCAGGAGCTTAAAGGTAATAACAAAATCTCTCTGCATTTCCCATGGCACCATATGGAGCGACAAGTCATTGTTTATGGTGAGGCTAAACCCTTACCAACAACTGCTGTTGCTAAGTACTTTTTATCGCGTCCTAAAGAAAGCCAATTAGCTGCATGGGCATCTCAGCAAAGTCGTCCTGTGTCATCACGTAAGGTGTTAATGGAAACATTTGCGAAAATGAAGCAAAAGTTTTCTGATGGTGAAATCCCATTGCCTGATTTTTGGGGTGGCTATTGTGTTGAGCCTACTAAAATTGAGTTTTGGCAAGGTGGTGCGCACCGCCTGCACGACCGCTTTATGTATCAACGCCAAGCCGACGGTAGTTGGCAGTTTGGTCGTTTAAATCCGTAAATGCGTTTTATCGATTCCCACTGCCATCTTGATTTTAGCGAATTTGATGAAACTCGCACAGAGCTCATCAAAGCATGCAAGCAAGTAGGAATTGAGCATTTTATTGTGCCAGGTGTGAGCTTGGCACAATCTACAGCACTTCTTTCTTTTGCCAAATCAGAGCCAAGTATTTCAGTTGCTTTAGGCTTACATCCTTATTTTTTATCTGACCACCAAGCTCATCACCTCGCAGAATTAGAGCAGTTAGCAAAAGCCAATTTAGGCCAGTTTATTGCCATCGGTGAGTGCGGTCTTGATCGCAGTATCGACAACCTCGATAAACAAGCGCAGCTTTTTGAAGGGCAGATAGAGCTTGCCAATCAACTTGCTTTGCCACTGATTGTGCATCACAGACAAAGCCATGATTTAATTGCCCGCTCATTTAAGCGCTGCAAACCCAAATATGGAGGGGTTATTCATGCTTTTTCAGGCTCAGAACAACAAGCCTCAAGTTATATAAAACAAGGTTTTAAGCTTGGAGTCGGTGGCGTGATAAGTTATCCACGCGCGGCGAAAACTCGTAAAGTCTTAAGCGCTATAGAGCCACAGCATTTAGTACTTGAAACCGACTCGCCGTCAATGCCACTTGCAGGCTTTCAAGGGCAGGTAAATACGCCGCTTAAGGTGCGTGATGTATTTGCACATTTATGTGAGCTTAAAGGCGTGATAGGTGATGCAAAGCAGCAGCTTGCTGCCGAACTTTACGATTCTTGCTCTGCGCTTTTTTTGATATAGCGATTAAATTGCCAGCGTTTTAGGCCACGGCCAAGTTGCCACGTAAAAATACAAGTAATTACGAGCATAAGTAATACTTGTCTGCCTAAGTCATGAAAGCTACTGTGGCTGGTGGCTATCGATGCTTGCGTAAGATACGTTATTGCCACAAACCCCAGTGGTCGCTCGTTATCACTAATAACGGGCTCAACAAATGGTGTTTTTAATTTACTAATGCCCGGCGTTGAATCCGGTAACAAACCAAAGGTATGGTGACTTTGCCAGTTATCACTGGCAGCTACTTGAATACCTTGTTGGTCGTAAATTATTGCAGCTAACACATACTCATCTGCAGCTATGTGGTTACATAGCGCTTTTAATTCTGGTTTGTTTTTTTCTAGTAGTGGAGTTTTAGCGTTTAGGGCCATAAACTTGGTTAAGCTTATCGCTGTGCTGTCAGCACTATCATAAAGTAACTGATGACTTTGAAAACTACTATTAACGGCAACCCAGCTCAGCAGCACAAAACAGGCTGCAGCTAGACTTAAACGCACCAAACGTTGGCGGTATGTAGCCGAAAATGGAGTTTTTAGTTGGTTATTTTTCATAGTCACCGTATACGCTGCTGACAGCTTTTCAATTTGATGGTACAACTAAACCAGTATAATAACCTTATTAGTTCATTGATTGCGAGTAGCTCATGCGCGCGCAAGGACAGACATAAGTCTAATGTGGAGCCACTATGTCACAGCTTAGCCTAGCTGCTACACCTTCAGCAAATTTAGCTGAACAAATCAGCCTAAATTGCTGGTATAAAATTGAAAACAAACACCTTATTACAACAGACTTTACGCCAAAAGCAAGTCAGGGCGTATTTAGCGTAGCATTCGGTAAAGTACTTGATGCTGAGCAAATACTGGCTATTAGTGAGTTTTTAGCGGCACAAGGGTTTAGCAACTTATCGCTATGTTGTTATCAGCCAATCGCAGACATGCCAGTGGCATGGAGCTTTCATAGCGATGCAACAACAACACTCAGCCCACTGGTATTAGTTGAGTTTGCCAAGCAAATTGGTATTCAACTGGTGCAGTTGACTAATCCACCAACGGTTGATGAGCCTGGTCTATTATTAATGGACATGGACTCTACCGCGATTACTATCGAGTGTATAGATGAAATAGCACGACTTGCTGATGTATATGATGAAGTGGCTGCTGTGACCGCCCAAGCAATGGCTGGGCAATTAGATTTTGCACAAAGCTTAAAACAGCGTGTTGCTAAGCTTGAAGGTATTGATGTTGATCTAATCGATGGCTTAAAAGCACGTTTACCACTTATGCCGGGTGTTAGTGAATTATGCCAATACTTAAAACAACATAATTGGCATTTAGCCATTGCATCAGGTGGTTTTGTACCATTTGCTGAGCATGTGCAAACACTAATAGGTTTAGATGAAGTGCACGCTAATACCCTTGAGTTCAAAGATAATCGTTTAACAGGTAAAGTGATTGGCACTATTGTTGATGCTGAAGAAAAAGCCCGTGTACTTAAACGAATCGAAGCAAAGCTTGCCTTAAATAATCGTCAAACTGTTGCCATGGGTGATGGAGCTAACGATTTAAAAATGATGGCTGCGGCAGGGCTTGGTGTGGCTGTTCACGGTAAACCTAAAGTGGTTGAGCAAGCACAAACGGCTATTAACGAAGGTTCGTTGCTGCAAGTTGCTTACTTGTTAGGCCTACCGTTAGATTACTCGCTTTAACCAGATTGCTTTGCGTTTACTCATTTCGTCGATCAGCCTTTGGTCAATATCAAAATGGGTAAGCGCTTCTTCGGTTATATCAATTAAATCTCCCACACCAGCAACAGCCCATAATGCTTCCTCTAAATCTTTTGCTTTGTGTAAAGCATATTGACTGATGTATTTAAGCTCATTCGATAAGTAATCAATATCAGGCCGGCCTGTGCGTGATACATATAAACGAAATACAAACACTAAGTCGTTTTTCAGTGCTTTTTTTACAAATAGTGTTTGTGATGTGTAATCCTCATCGCTAATGCAGCGGCTGGTAATTGAGTCAGCAATTGTGCCTAAACGTGGGTTAAAACAAACAAAAAGTGTAAATGGCAAAGGTGCATCTTGACGACTACGATCTTTGATAAGTGGGGTGATCACTTCGGTTATTTGGTCTGTCGACAACAAGCCATCAATGCTGGTGCTTTCATTAAGCAGTGCAAAATTTTGTAAAAGCACATGTAATGGACTTGGGTATAAGCCTTGCCCAATAGCACCTATTTTAAAATGCGCTGATTCTTTATGGAGATAAAGCGGAAATTGGCAAACACTTTTTGTTACCATGTTTCTAAGTGCAGTAGAGAGCCCAGGAATCTTAGGGGTTTCTTCACACACTTTTAGTTTATCTTTATTATTATCAATCAACACCGTGAAAAAGGTTATTGCCATATGAGGCAAATCGGTTACTCGATGTACTTTTAAATTCACAGTTGTAAGCGACTTACTTATTGCCATAACTTCATAGCTAAGATCACTTAGATCGTGTTTTTTGGTGATTTTCTGTAGTTCAGGCAAGCTTAACTTAATGATATCGCCCTTTTTAAAGTCTACAGGTTTCTCACATTCAATTTGTAACCCCATAACTGAAAGATCGCGTGTGTAGCCCTGCACAAGTTGCTCTCTATGCTTAACCGTGACAGATGTTTTATACAAGAATCGCTTATGCGCTCTTAAATTCACATACTCTAAGGCAACAGGCTCTAGATGAGGCGGTGTCTTGTGTTTACTGTGGCCAAATTGTTTTAATTGATTAACCGCAGTTTTATCAAATACACGTTGTTGGTATTTTTTCTGCTCATACTCACTACCCACTGAAGTCAAAATCAACAAGTATTTAACGTCTTTTAGCATGCCTTGCACACGCGGGGTCGGTGGCTTATTAAGCTTTTCGATGTTTTTACCTGCGCTACTTGGTAACGTCAATGGAATGTATGAATCTTCTGGATGGCTTGGCATTAGCTGAAGTTTAAAACACTGCCAGCTATCTTTTTGACTACCAAACCCTAAAAACAAATCTTTTAAATGAGGCTGATTATTTAACTCAGAGCGAGTTGCTGAATAGTAATATATTCTGCCAGATACTGTATGAGTAAAAGTGTAAATATAGTCTTCTTTTACGGCATCAGGGCTACTGAGTAAGTGAGCAATGCGCTGCTGATTAACAATACTGTATAAACAGGACACTTTTCGCTCATCACAAAAGTAACGCTGAATAAATATATTGTTTTCTGTTGTTAAGGCGAGACTTGGGTAAAGCTTGTCACCCTGCAAACTTAAAAACGTATAGAGCGAAGTCACTCGAGGAATATAGTATTGCTCATATCCTTTAGAAACAACAGCATCTAAGGTATTGTCTAAATTAACTTTATAGCGTCGTTTATTGCCGTGGATAAAGCTATTTAAAAAGTCGTCAAACTGCTTGTTATTTTCTATAAAGGTACGTTTTAAGCGCACATGATTATATTCACGCGATACCTTTTCGACGGCAATGACTTCATATTGAATACCATTTTTCAGACCCAGCTCAAAGTCTTGCTCGAGACCAACCAAGCGTAAGCCAATTAATTGGCCTTTTTTTAATTTATATCGGGGGGCAAGTTTGATTTTTGCACCGCTTAACGAGATATCAGAAGTTGATGCTGAGACTTTCGTTTCTTTATCAATTTCAACCGAGATCTTTATGGAGTAATTCATGCGCTCTTCAGAGCGGCTTTCATAAGAAGCAAATTTGATAACTTTTGCGGTTAACTGATTACTACTGTCATCGCTAATGAGGTCTTGCTCGGCGGCTTTTTTTTGCATCACTCGGTGATTGTTTTCGGTATTCATCACCGCTTCATAGACTGCAAGGGTATAGCCACCGTGGCGTTTAATCGCATCTTCAAACACTTCAATGGCGGTGTCATCCATAAAGTGCTGTTTGCCCTCATATTCGTAAGGTTTTACTTGTCCAGTGACTTGACCACGCAAATCGATAAAGCGTGCTACAGGCTGAGATAAACGCGACATCTCCATTTTGATCAAAAACTGCTCTGGCTTAGTTAAGCTGGCTGTTTTTGCTTTAAATAGCTTGTCGAATTGAGGTGTGCCTAAATTCGCCTTTAGTTCTTCAACTAGACTTTCGTATTTAAGCAAGATATCTTCAGGCATTTATAAAACCATCACTGTCTATCAAATAACGTAGTATTACTCGGCGGTGTTTTGCAGCTCACTACGCGAGTAGTAATTACTTTGTTGTTTTATTAGTTATTGTTATAAGTACTAGCCAATAAAATGGCAAGTTCTCTGGTATTTATTATTAAGCAAAAACTGTGCCCTTAACTTGTTCTTTAGTCAACAGTTAACATATAAGAAGGTCGATAGGGAGCAAGTTACCATGTATTATCTTCGATGTTTTTAAATCTACTATACATCAATTACCTTAGTAGTCAGTTTTACTTTGTCTACTAGATGCTTGAAAATAGTGGTTCAGTAAATACCAGCTATCCAAACAGGTAAGGCCGAATGGCAAAATCAGCAAAAATCGAATTTGTCTGCACTGAGTGCGGCATGAATTATCAGCGCTGGCAAGGGCAGTGTAAATGTGGTGCATGGAATACCCTTGCAGAGTTTAAACCGTCAGCAGGGCAGTCAAAGCAAGCAGCAAGTCGAGCTGCAATTGCAGGCTATGCCGGTAATGTGGGCGGCGGTTCAAAAAAAATAAATGAAGTTGCAACCACTGAAGCTGAAAAGCGCCTCACAGAAATTGGTGAATTAGACAGGGTATTAAGTGGCGGCGTGACCACAGGCTCAGTGAATATTATTTCTGGGGATCCAGGGGCAGGTAAAACCACCTTGTTGTCAGATTTAGTTGCACGTATGTCAAAAGTAATGCCGTCTTTATACTGTACAGCAGAAGAGTCATTATCACAGTTTAAAAATCGGGTTAACCGCTTACGTCTAGATTACAACGAAGATGAGCTGTACTTACTATCTGAAACCAGCGTTGAAGCAATCATTGAAGAACTTGATAAACATAAAATAAAGTTTGCTGTTATCGACTCAATTCAGGCTGTTGTAACAGAAACGGCAAATGGTACTCCAGGGTCACCCTCACAAGTGAAAAGTGCGGCTCAGGCGCTCACGCAATATTGTAAGCAAAATGATGTGACCATGTTTATTATCGCTCACGTAAACAAAAATAACGAAATTGCTGGGCCACAAACCTTAGTACACATTGTCGATGCGTTATTACACATTGACACCAATGATGGGCAAGTAAGGACATTACGTGCCAATAAAAACCGTTTTGGCGATATCGACACTGTGGGCATTTTTAGAATGTGTGAGCGAGGTATGCTGAGCGTTGATAACCCGAGCGAAATCTTCCTATCAGGCTCAACGACTGAGTCGCCGGGCTCTGCGATTACTTGTATTCGTAAAGGCAATCGTAACTTACTACTCGAAATTCAATGTCTAACCACAGAAACCGAAGCTGAATTCCCTCAACGAGTGTGTGTTGGTTTAAACATGAATCGTATCAAGATGCTCACGGGGATTTTACGAAAACACACTAAAACTAAAATCTTCCATGATACGTTTTTTAATATAGTTGGTGGTTTAAAAATTGATGAGTCAGAAACCTGCATTGATTTAGCGTTAGTTACAGCACTTTTAAGTAGTTTGAATGAGTTTGTGGTGCCACGGACTACTTGTATTATGGGCGAGTTAAGTTTAAATGGTGATGTAAGACCAATAGACAGTGGCGTACCTCGAGTTAAAGAAGCGGCGCAACATGGCTTTACTGAAATCTTTATTCCTTATCGTAATTACCATAAATCAATGGAAGGCTTAGGCGCAAAAATTACCCCAGTGAAAACTGTGCATGAATTACTGTCGTTAATTAACTAAACACAATTTGATACACTGATAAAAAATTTACACCAATTAAAGGAAATAAAATGAAGAAGTTAATTATTGCGGCGGTTGTTGCTGCGGCAGTCGGTGGCGTAGCTTACGCAAACTATGCTGTGACACAGGAAGTGAAAACAGTGGTTGATCAGCAGCTGAGTGCTTTATCAACACAAAGTGGTGTAGATATTACTTATAGCGATATTTCAGCGAGTGTTTTTGATAGCAGCATGGAGCTTTCGGGTATCAAAGTACAAAGCCTTGATAGCAATGAAGCTATTGCAACCATAGATACGATTGAAGTATCAGGTTATGAGCAAGACAGCATTCCACCTCATACCGGGTTTGTGATGACAAACTTTCGATTCAGTGATGATTTCCTCGCTCAGTTACCGCAAAACGCCAACAACAAATTAGCGTCTACAAGCTATAACGTTAAGTCTTCGCTAGATTACAATAAAGACTCTGGTGATAGTGCGTTTGCAGTTAACGTGACTGCAAATGAAGTGGCCGATGTTCACTTTAATTTAGGGTTGGCGAAATCAACTCCTTTAATGGAAGCGTCATTGGCTATCAGCAAGATGCAAAACTCAACACAAAATGGCCAGCTCACATTAGAGCAGCAACTGCAACAGCAATCAAAAATGATGGCGGCCATGAGCCAGTTAGAGCCACGAAGTATTTCACTGTCAGTTGCAGATGAAGGAGAGTTAAAAGCGGTTGTAGAGAGCTTCTTGCAAGCGCAAGGTATGACTCATGAACAGTTCCAGCAGGTTGTTGCTATGCAGTTACAACAAGCGCCGGTTAGCACTGACTTAGAGACTGCTATTACTAATTTTGCTCAAGGCTTATCATCATTATCGGTTTCGGCAAACTTGCCAGAAGGTCAGTCTATGATGCAAATCAATCAGCAAATTATGGCGCTAATGGGACAACCTGAAGAACTTGCCAAATTTATTAACCTTCAAGCAAGCGGTAAATAAGGCTAAGGTGCAGACAACCTTAAAGTGTTGCTCCGTCTTGTGAGCTTACTTTAAGGTTGTTTTTAACTTTTCGGATGCCTCGGTTATGCTCCAAAAACTTTTGTGCTAAAGCACGTTGAAATCCTGTCTTGGTAGAGCCGATAAGCTCAACCGTATCACCCTCTACAATCACCTGTAGATTAGAAATAGTAAAGTTAGGGTTGCTGGTTAGTTTCTGCAAAGCATATTGTTGCAATCTAGGTTGTGCTGATGTGCTTGATGTTAAAACACTGGTATTTGCACTCACCTTTGTCGCACAAGCTAGTAAAAATAAACAACTTAATGAGATCAGTACTACGGTTAATTTAAAGCGGTTCATACGATTCCCTCGCGAAGACTCTGTTGCAGAACCAGTTACAATTATCATTCCAATTTTAAGTTTCTGATTATAAAGTGATTTTATGCTTGATAGGTTAAAAGGTATGAACTAATTACACAGTGGTTAGTAAAAAAGTACATGCGGCAGAGAGCAAAATGCCGAGACGAGCTCGGCATTTTCAAGTAAAGATATTAAGCTATTTTTTCTTTTTTACTTTTGCTTTGGCTTTTTTCTTAGCTTTGATCTTTGCAGGATCTTTTTTCTTTTTAGATGGGATCTTTGCTTCTTTGTGTTGAGGCTCAATTCCTTTAATTACGCGACGTTTAAGCTTTTGCTCAATGTAGCGTTCAACCTTGCCTAGAATAGCCACATCGTGAGCTTCGATAAATGAAATCGCAATCCCTTTTTTGCCAGCACGGCCAGTACGGCCAATGCGGTGTACATAGATATCAGCAGTACGCGGCATATCAAAGTTAATAACATGACTAATATCGGCGACATCAATGCCACGTGCAGCAACATCGGTTGCCACTAAGATATTATTGCGACCAGAGTGAAAGTTCTCCATCGCTTTCATGCGTTTGTCTTGTGGCATTTCACCACGTAGCCATGCAACGCGTAACCCTTCGTTGTTAAGCTCACCAATCAAGGTTTCTAAGCGTTCACGGGTTTTAACAAACACGATTGCTTTATGTATGTCTTCACCGTTTAGGATCTCGACCAACATTTTTAGCTTATGGTTATAGTCATCAGCTAGGTGAACCCACTGATGAATTTTAGCTTTCTCTTTTCGGGTTGACTCTGCTTCAAGTAGTGCAGGGTCATTTAAAATTCGTTCTGCAAATAACTCAACGCTGTCGCCTTCAAGTGTTGCTGAGAATAAGAAACATTGGCGACGATTACGTGCTTCGTCACAAATTCGCAGCATTTCTTTACGAAAACCCATGTCTAGCATGCGATCAGCTTCATCAAGAATAAGCAGTTCAACATTCTCAGCATGGAAATTCTCAGTTTCGAGGTATTCCATTAAGCGCCCTGGCGTGGCAATGAGAATATCGTTATTACTCTCGAAAATTTCTTTATGTGTCCCGTAGTTAATACCGCCGGTTACTACACCAATTTTGAGGTGTGTTTGCGCAGCAAGTAATTCACATTGTTCATGAATTTGATAAGCCAATTCACGAGTCGGTGTCATGATCAGCACGCGAGCAAAGCCAGGATCGCGACGAGGGAAATCAAGCAAGTATTGAATTGCAGGGATCAAAAAAGCGGCTGTTTTACCAGTACCAGTTGGCGCAGATGCTAAAATATCGCGGCCTCTTAGCGCTTCAGGGATCGCTTGTTGTTGAATACTGGTTGGTGTATGAAAACCCATTTTATTAATGGCATTTAACAGCTTGTTATCGATATCAAATTCAGAAAATTGCATAGAGTGACGTAAATAGAGGACAATTAGGCCTAATTATACGCGTTAACGCGGCTGTGGTGAATGAAAAGGTGAAAAAATGTCAGGCTTTGTGTTTAAACAATTTTCGGTGGAGCAAACTCGTGCTGCAATGAAGGTGTCAACGGATGGCATTTTGTTAGGTGCATGGGCCACTCTTACTAACGCCACACGTATATTAGACATAGGGACTGGAACAGGGCTGCTGGCCTTAATGGCAAAACAGCGAGCGCCACAAGCAACAGTGATGGCGATCGAGATTGATCATGATGCTTGTATCGACGCCCGCGCTAATTTTACCAATAGCCCGTGGTCAGATATCCGCCTTTATCAAGGTGCCGTGCAGTCATTTGAATCACCAGAGCCCGTTGATGTTATCATCACTAACCCGCCATATTTTAACGCCAGCCTCAAAGGAGAGAATGCGCCACGTAATGCTGCACGTCATACTGATGGCCTTAGTTTTAACGAATTAATAGCTGCATGTAGCAGGCTTAGTCATGACAAAACGTTGTTGAATGTTATTTTGCCTTGTCCGGAAGCTGAGCAATTTATTGCTATTGCAAAGCAATTAGGTTGGCATTTAAATCAACAATGTTTGATTCAAACAACACCCAAAAAAGCGCCGAGCCGTTGCTTAATGTTATTTAGCCAACAGGCTATAGAGTGCAAAAAATCGCAGTTGGTTATTCATGCTCAGGATGGTAGTTACAGCGCCGATTATCAAAGGCTTTGCAAAGCCTTTTATTTGAAAATGTAACGCTAATATAAGATTTTTGGCGATTCTAATTACTGTTCGGGGATCGCAGGTGGACGTAACTGTATTACCTCATCAAGTTGAATTTGCTGAACATATTCAAGTTTAAGTAAAGCATCTAGTACTCTTTTACAGTGTTGTTTATCAATATCAGCACTACAAAAGTTGATGATATTAAATTGCCGTTTGATGTTCAGTCCCGTTATGTCAGGCAGTGGTTGCGTGGTTTCAATTAATACACGAATGCTGGGATAGGGATCGGCATAACCAGAGTGTAATAATTTTTCGATGTTAAATAGGTTATCTTTAAGTTTGCCTAGTTCATTCGCTGTTTTCACGCTTTGTGGTATAAATACTTGTTCGTTAAGGCTATTTACTGTAATTTCGCCTTTGGCGTGAAGTGGGTTAATTTGATGATTGTCATATTGAATAACATCACCAGTCACTAAAGTGAATTGTTTCATTGTGTATCCTTTCAATTGGTTATCCATCCACCTCAAGCATAACAAAATGATGCGTCTAAAAAAATTAATTGTAGTAATAAATTCTTAATAAAGTAGGTGATCTATGTTCCGTTTAGCGTTTGTACTAGGTGCGATGTTATTTTCTCAACTATGCGCTGCAACAATCAGCCCGGTAGGGCTTTGGAAAACAATTGATGAAGAAACGAATGAAGCAAAATCACTCGTGCGTATTAGTGAACAAAACGGCGTGCTGGTTGGCAATGTTGAAAAAATATTGAATCCAGCTAAGCAAGATGCACGTTGTGAAAAATGTAAAGGTGATAAGAAAAATCAGCCTATTTTGGGGTTGCAGATTATCGAAGGCGCAAAGGATGCCGGAGATGGAAGTTGGCAAGATGGTGAAATTCTTGACCCTAATAATGGCAAAACCTACACCTTAAAATTGACACCACAACAACAAGGTAAGGTGCTTGAAGTGCGTGGTTATATTGCTTTTTTCTATCGTAATCAATATTGGCAACGCGTTGAATAAAAAAAGCCAAGCATTGCTTGGCTTTTCCTTACAAGTGACTTTTACAAACTTTCGCTGTATTCAGTCATTATTTGCTCAACCCAGTTGGCAATACGCTCATCGCTGAGTTCGTATTGACTGTCTTCATCAAGGGCTAAGCCAACAAATTGTTTGCCATCTTCAGTCAGCGCTTTTGATGCTTCAAACTCGTAACTGTCATCGTTTGGCCACTTTCCTAATAAGGTGATGCTTTGATCACAAATTTCATCGTGCAGCATGCCAAGAGCATCTTGGAACCATTGACCATAACCTTGTTGATCACCCATGCCAAACATAGCCACTGTTTTGCCATTTAGATTAACATCTTTGATATCATCCCAGATAGACTCCCAGTCTTCTTGAAGCTCACCAAAATCCCATGTAGAAATGCCGAAGATAACGAAATCGAATTGTTCTGCATTTTTTAATGGTTCATCTTTGATGTTATGCAAGCTCACAACGTCTTGCCCAATAATATCGCGAATTTTCTCTGCCGCTATTTCTGTATAGCAGGTAGTTGAACCATAAAATAAACCAATCTGCATCGTATTTATCACCGTGTGTTTGCCTGATATGATAGCTACTCAAGCCGCTTGAAGTATCTACCTTCATGTAGTTTGGTAATATTTTACCGTAAGGCCTATTTAATTGATACCTTGATAAGGATGAGAGTAACCGTGGCGGATAATACTTCACAAGCACAAGCAGGTGTCATGACGGAACAAAATGCAGAGCATTTAGAGGTTTTTTTAGATACCTTGTATTTAGAACAAGGAGTCAGTGAGAATACTCTTGCCGCTTATCGAAGTGACCTCGATAAGTTTTGCCAATTTATTAAAGACACAGACTTACTTGCAGTAACAGCAGAAGATATAGAAGCTTATTTAGCATACCGTGTCGATTTAGGACTAAAGTCGCGCAGCACGGCTCGAAGTATCAGTGCGCTCAAGCGTTTTTATCAGTATTTTGTGCGCGAAAAAGCAATCCCCGACTCACCAATGGTTAATATTGCGCAACCTAAGGCGGGGCAATCGTTACCAAAAACTCTCTCTGAAGCCGAAGTAGAAGCATTGCTTGCAGCTCCTAATATTGAAGATCCAATGGGGCTTCGCGATAAAGCCATGCTTGAACTGTTGTATGCCACCGGGCTGCGTGTTACTGAGCTGGTAGGGCTAAGAATGGAGCAAATAAACCTGCGCCAAGCAGTCGTATTCGTAAAAGGTAAAGGTAATAAAGAACGATTAGTCCCTTTGGGTGAAGAAGCAATGTACTGGCTTGAACAGTTTTTAAAAGTAGGGCGCTCGCAGATGATTAAACACGCTACCGACTTTGTGTTTCCGTCTAAGCGGGGCATTGGCATGACCCGACAAACTTTTTGGCATCGCATCAAACACTATGCTATTTTGGCAGCAATAGAGTCACCATTATCACCGCATACGCTCAGACATGCTTTTGCGACGCACCTTTTGAATCATGGGGCAGACCTTCGTGTTGTGCAAATGATGTTAGGTCATAGTGACTTATCAACAACACAAATTTATACGCATGTAGCGAATGAAAGATTAAAGTCGGTACACGAGCAGCATCACCCTCGTGCATAGTGCAACTTTTTTTAAGATGTACCGGTCTATGTAAAAAATGTTCAGGATATAGGATAGTTATGAAAAAGTTAGTTTTAGCCACGGCACTATTTGGCACAAGCTTAAATGTTTTTGCAAATGGCGTATCGACGACAGAAGCCGCTGACGCACCAATTGTTTCAAAATTTGCCGAGTTAGGTGTAAAGGTTAAGCAAGTTAACCCAAGCCCTGTGGCTGGTCTTAAAGAGCTAATTACTGATAAAGGCGTGTTATACGCAAGCCCTGATGGCCAATTCTTAATGCAAGGTACGTTGATTGACCTAAACAACCGTGTAAATCTAACCGAGCATGCGTTAAGTGATGTGCGTAAACAAGGCGTTGCAGAGTACGAAGACTCGATGATTGTTTACAAAGCAAAAAACGAAAAGCATTCAATCACAGTATTTACAGATATCACTTGCGGGTATTGTCGTAAATTACACCGCGAATTAGACGACTTTTTAGAGGCGGGTATTACTGTTAAGTATTTAGCTTTTCCAAGAGGCGGTTTAGCGGGCAAAGGTTATCAAGACTTAATGAATGTGTGGTGTGCTAAAGACCCAGCAGAAGCGTTAACAGAAGCTAAAGCGGGCGCAGAAGTAGCTGCAGTCCCAGGTTGTAACGCCCCGATTGCAGAGCATTACCAACTTGGTCAAAGCTTTGGTATGTCAGGTACACCGGCAATTATTTTAGAAGATGGTACGATGATCCCAGGTTATCAATCAGCTGCGCAAATCAGCCAAGCACTTGATGCTTTACCAAAAACATCGTCATAACTATTTTTAAACGAAAAGGCCTATTTGTCGTAGGCCTTTTTTATTCGCCTTAAGTTAAGAAGTACACTTTCCAACATGGAAAAAATAATTCAAGTTCGTCCTCGCGTTGATGACTCACACCTGCCAAATCATTTACATCCAGTCATTAAACAAATTTACGCATCAAGACAGGTGCAAGACGCAATAGAGTTAGATAACAGTGCAGCAACGTTACATGACTTTCGGTTGTTTAAAGACATCGACAAAGCCGTGTTGTTGTTGCAAGACGCATTAAAAGCACAAAGCCGCGTGTTAATCGTGGGAGATTTTGATGCTGACGGTGCAACCAGTACAGCAACCTTGATGCAAGGTCTTGCCATGTTTGGTTTGAAAAACCTTGATTACTTAGTGCCAGATAGATTCAGTTTAGGGTATGGCCTAAGTCCTGCGCTTGCAGAGCAAATTGTGGCCATGCAGCCTGAGCTTGTGATTACCGTTGATAACGGTATTTCATGCATAGATGGCATTGCAATTGTAAAGCATGCGGGTATTAAGGTGCTGGTGACAGATCACCACTTGCAGGGCGAGGCATTACCTAATGCCGATGCCATTGTGAACCCGAATCGTCATGACTGCCAATTTCCATCGAAATCAATAGCAGGCGTTGGGGTGGCTTTTTATCTGCTTATCGCTTTACGTAGTCACTTACGTGATCAAGGGTATTTTCAACATCAGCCAATGCCAAATTTGGCCGAATTACTTGATATTGTTGCCCTTGGAACTGTTGCCGATGTGGTCGCCCTTGATGCCAATAACCGTACATTAGTGCATCAAGGTTTAGCTCGTATTCGTAGCGGTAAAACACGCCCTGGTATTAGTGCTCTCATTGAAGTGGCAAATCGTAATGCAGCGCGCTTAAGTGCCAGTGACTTTGGCTTTTCATTGGCGCCACGCTTAAATGCAGCAGGGCGCTTAGATGATATGAGTTTAGGTATAGCCTGTTTATTATCGAGCGATATTAATCAAGCCCGCCGCATTGCCAGCGAGCTCGACAGCCTCAATCATGAGCGCCGTGAAATAGAGCAGGGCATGCAAACTGAAGCGCAAGCTGTGCTTGACCGTTTAGCCTTTAAAACAGATTCAGTGCCTGATGCCATTTGTTTGTATCAAGCTGATTGGCACCAAGGTGTTATTGGCATTTTGGCTGGTCGCTTAAAAGAAAAGTATCACCGTCCTACGATTATTTTTGCAGCCGGCTATAACGGTGAAATTAAAGGCTCTTGCCGCTCCATTGAAGGGCTGCATATGCGTGATTTACTTGAGCGCATAAATACCTTACACCCCCATCTTATCAGCAAGTTTGGTGGTCATGCTATGGCGGCAGGTTTAAGTATTAACGAGCAATGTTTTAATGAATTTAAAACAGTGTTTGAACACATGGTGGCACAAACACTCAGTGAAGAGCATAAGCAAAGTATTTTACTTACCGATGGTGAACTGCCAAATGATTGCTTCTCGATGGAGTTTGCCAACCTGTTAAAAAATGCAGGGCCTTGGGGACAACAATTTCCAGAGCCAGTGTTTGAACATGTATTCGAAGTGGTGCAGCAGCGTATTGTTGGTGAAAAACACTTAAAACTAGTTTTAAAACATCAATCTGGAAGGTTAGTTGACGCAATAGCATTTGCTGTTGACGTGCGTGCCTGGCCCGACACCGAAGTACGCTATGTAAAAGCGGCATACCAACTCGATATAAATGAATTTCGTGGCAAATTCTCGTTACAACTAATTATCCGAGAGCTACAAAAAACCACATAAAAATATCGTTATAATCGACATAAAAGGCTAATAAAACGCTCGGTTTTTTGTTAAAATCGGGCGTTTTTAATATTTGTAGATAATTTACCGTAATTATTGTCGAAAGCGGTGCGCGGTAAATCAGCCATTTTGGAGTAATGTACATGTTTGAAGTGAATCCTGTGATTAATCAAATCAAGGAAATTCGCGAACGTACTGAACTGCTTCGGGGGTATCTTTGACTACCCTCTTAAGAAAGAGCGGTTAGAAGAAGTTAACGCAGAACTTGAAGATTCAGCAGTGTGGAATGAGCCAGAGCGAGCTCAAGCCCTAGGCCGTGAAAAGTCGGCACTCGAAGCTATCGTTGAGACCATTGATAATTTAGTGGCCGGTACCGAAGATGTTGAAGGCTTAGTTGAGCTTGCTGTTGAAGCAGAAGACGAAGAAACCTTTGCCGAAGCAGAAACTGAATTAGCCGATTTAAACGCACAGCTTGAAAAGCTAGAATTCCGTCGTATGTTCTCGGGTGACCATGACCAAAACGATGCGTACCTTGATTTACAATCAGGTTCTGGCGGTACTGAAGCGCAAGACTGGTGTAACATGTTGTTGCGCATGTACTTACGTTGGGGGGAAGCAAAAGGCTTTAAAGTTGAACTTGTTGAAGCAACTGATGGTGATGTGGCTGGTATCAAAGGCGCAACAGTGCGCTTTGTTGGCGAATATGCATACGGTTGGTTACGTACAGAAACCGGTGTTCACCGTTTAGTACGTAAGAGCCCATTCGACTCAAGTGGTCGTCGTCATACCTCGTTTGCATCGGCATTCGTTTACCCAGAAATCGACGATAATATCGAAATTGATATTAATCCGGCTGACTTACGTATTGACGTTTACCGCGCATCTGGTGCGGGTGGTCAGCACGTAAATACAACAGAGTCGGCGGTTCGTATTACGCATATACCAACCAACACTGTTGTACAGTGCCAAAATGAGCGTTCACAGCATAAGAATAAAGACCAAGCAATGAAGCAGTTAAAAGCGAAGTTGTTTGAACTTGAAATTCAAAAGCAAAATGCCGAGAAGCAAAGCCAAGAAGATGCTAAATCTGATATTGGCTGGGGTAGTCAAATTCGTTCATACGTACTTGATGACTCGCGCATTAAAGATTTACGTACTGGCGTTGAAAACCGTAATACTCAAGCGGTTCTTGACGGCGACTTAGATAAATTTATTGAAGCCAGCCTTAAATCTGGCCTATAACCACCGAGCTAAAAAAGAGCTAAAAAATGACTGATCAAATCCAAGACGAAAATAAGTTAATCGCTGAGCGTCGTGGCAAATTAGACGCAATCCGCGAAAATTGCCCAGCCAACGGTCATCCAAACCAATTCCGTCGTGAACATTACACGGCTGATTTGCAAGCTGAGTTTGGTGATAAATCGAAAGACGAATTAGTTGCTGAGCAGCACGTTGTATCAGTAGCGGGTCGTATTCTTGCAAAACGTGGTCCTTTCCTTGCGTTACAAGATATGAAAGGCCAAATTCAAGCGTACGCGTCAAAAGACGTACAAAAAGAATTAAAAGCAAAATACGGTCAACTTGATATCGGTGACATCATCGGTGTTAAAGGTGCACTAAATAAATCAGGTAAAGGTGACCTATACGTAGAAATGACAGAGTACGAGTTACTAACTAAGTCATTACGTCCGTTACCAGAAAAATTCCACGGTTTATCTGACCAAGAAACTAAATACCGTCAACGTTATGTTGATTTAATTACCAATGAAGCGACGCGTGAAACCTTCCGTATTCGCTCAAAAGTTGTTGAAGGTATCCGTCGTTTCTTAGCTGATCGTGACTTCATGGAAGTTGAAACACCGATGCTACAAGTGATCCCTGGTGGTGCGTCTGCTCGTCCATTCGTAACACATCACAATGCACTTGATATCGATATGTACTTACGTATTGCCCCTGAACTTTACCTAAAACGTTTAGTGGTAGGTGGTTTTGAGCGTGTATTTGAAATCAACCGTAACTTCCGTAACGAAGGTTTATCAACACGTCATAACCCAGAATTCACAATGATCGAATTCTACCAAGCATACGCTGATTATATTGACCTGATGAACATCACTGAAGACATGTTACGTACTGTTGCTACAGATGTACTAGGTTCACCAATTGTTGTAAACACAACTAAAAATGAAAACGGTGAAGTGGTAGATTCAGTAGAGTACGATTTTGGTCAACCTTTTGCTCGTTTAACAATGAGCGAGGCTATCCTTAAGTACAACCCAGACTTTGATGCTGCGGTATTTAATGACCCTGAAAATCATTTTGAAGAGCTTAAAGCGTACGCTAAGCAAGTACACGTTAAGATCCCAGAAAACTGTGTATGGGGCCCTGGTAAGTTCTTATGTGAAATCTTCGAAGAGACTGCAGAGCATAAGTTAATTCAACCTACTTTCATCACAGCTTACCCATGGGAAGTGTCACCACTTGCACGTCGTAACGACGAAAACCCATTTGTGACTGACCGTTTCGAGTTCTTCGTAGGCGGCCGTGAATTAGCGAATGGTTTCTCTGAGCTTAATGATGCGCAAGACCAAGCAGAGCGTTTTTCTCGTCAAGTTGAAGAAAAAGACGCAGGTGATGATGAAGCAATGCACTACGATGAAGATTATATTCGCGCGTTAGAGTACGGCTTACCACCAACAGCAGGTGAGGGTATTGGTATCGACCGTCTAGTGATGTTATTCACTGACTCACCAACAATTAAAGACGTGATTTTATTCCCGCATATGCGTCCTCAAGCTGATTAATCAGTTTTTAGGATTAGAAAACGCCGCTTTTTAGCGGCGTTTTTGTTATAGGAAATTTCTGATTTTTTCTTCGCTAGCGTTTTTATTTTTAATTTAAATTATTGATATATCGTGTATTTGTTGTTTTTGTTTGCTACGTAATCATTGCTTTGTTCGTTTTTAATACAAACTAAGGTTGATAAAGTCATTTTTCTAGTCAGAATGTTAATGTACTAAATAAAATCCGTTCACTGCTTAAATGGAATTAATTAAAATGACAACAAAACCAGCGCAGTTACCAACAGATGTAGCAAAAAGTGATGAACAACGTGAAAGCTTTTACCGAGCATGTATTTTTGAATTTCAAAAGTTAGGATACCAAGACCAATACCTAGCAGAATTAACTGATGAGCATATTCCTTTAACTGGTCTCGATTTATTGGCTGATAAAGAAAAAACGCCTAAAGCTTAAGCGATTTTAGGAAGTTTGAGTCAGTTGTGCACAATCTCTAACCATCTACTCGAAATTCCTTGAAAAGTGTTTGACTTATTTTCTGAAATCTTTATTATACGCCCCACAAGACGGAGAGGTGGCCGAGTGGCCGAAGGCGCTCCCCTGCTAAGGGAGTATAGGGTTTGTAGCTCTATCGAGGGTTCGAATCCCTCCTTCTCCACCATTTTTCCTAAAATGGCATGTCTTGAAAGTAATATGTGTGGACGCGTAGCTCAGCTGGATAGAGTACCTGGCTACGAACCAGGCGGTCGGAGGTTCGAATCCTCCCGCGTCCGCCACTTTTTACTTTAACTCTTGCTAAGAGAATAAATTAGCAATATTCAAATGTGCGTGTGGACGCGTAGCTCAGCTGGATAGAGTACCTGGCTACGAACCAGGCGGTCGGAGGTTCGAATCCTCCCGCGTCCGCCATATTTGAAACTCACATCGAGTATAAATATACAAATTTGGTCGGAGGTTCTCTCTTTCAAGAGACGTCCCGCAACCGCCATATTTGAAAAATCATTGCAAGATTATAAAATGCAACTTTGCGGACGCGTAGCTCAGCTGGATAGAGTACCTGGCTACGAACCAGGCGGTCGGAGGTTCGAATCCTCCCGCGTCCGCCACTTCCTTCTAGGAAGTGACATAAGCCGACAAGCTGTCGGTTTTTTTGTCTTTAAGACACAGTCAATGCACGACTTAAACATGCAAAAACATACTGCGGACGCGTAGCTCAGCTGGATAGAGTACCTGGCTACGAACCAGGCGGTCGGAGGTTCGAATCCTCCCGCGTCCGCCACTTTCTTCTTGAAAGTGACATAAACCGACGAAAGTCGGTTTTTTTGTGCCTGCAATCCGCATAGGATTGGTTTTAGGAGAGACTTCAGTTGCGAATAAACACAACGTTTTATTGCGTTCATTTCTCTTAGAACGACTTTGAACCACGCAGCCGGAGGTTCACTGTTTCAAAATACGTCCCGCGTCCGCCACTTTCTTCTTGAAAGTGACATAAACCGACGAAAGTCGGTTTTTTTGTGCCTGCAATCCGCGTAGAAGCTTGAATGCTCAATATAAACTTGATGCAATAATTTTATATCGCGTTCATTTCTCTTAGAGCAACTTTGAACCACGCAGCCTAAGGTTCACTGTTTCAAAATACGTCCCGCGTCCGCCATATTATTTTTTTATATCCCGCGTTTAATAGCAATTCACAACAATAGACCAGTTAATTAAGTGTATCGGTATAAGTAGCTTCAAATGACACTAGCAAAGAGTGCATGGTAAGTTTGCTCGTTTTACTTTGTACCTTTTTACTTTCATATTTTCTTGATATTTAGCAATAAATCCCAGTTAACTTGCTTCACGGTCAAATTGTGTTAGATTTAATAAAATATTCCAAAAATAATAACTAATGGGAATTTTAGTTTATGAATACTAAAGCTGCATTTCAAAAGCGGCTAGCTTTATCATGTGGTTTTTTATTGCTAGCGGGTTGCCAAACGAGTGCAAGTAAGGTTGTTTTGTCTGATGAAGAGTACTTTGATAGGGTCATGCTAGCCCCTGCAATTCTTCCTGCTGATTTAACAAATACTGGTTGTTTAAGTTTAAATAATGATGATGATGCAAAAGACTATAAAACAGCATCGCAGGTGAATTATCAACAAGCAAATTGGCAATCTCGCGTGGCTGCTGACTGGCTGTACTTTGCAGATCCTCTGCAACCAGGCAAGTTGTTATTGATAGATTATCAGGTTAAGAGTGGGCAACTTGCTTACCGTTATTTAAGTGATGGTAGTCACAATGAGCTATATGAACCTTGGAGCTCATCAAAAATTCAAGCATTTACTGGCGCGTTATCAAGAGTGAGGCAAGCTCACCCTGAGCTAGGTGCAACTGTGTTTGCAGGAGATACAGCACTGGCTGATTTGATCAGTAGTATTAATAGCTACGAAGCATTTGGTAAAGCCGATGGTAATTCAAATGCTATTGCCAGTTATTTTGTTAATGTGGCAGGGCGAGAATACTTACGTGGGCTTTTTAATGAGGGCTGGCTGAAACTGCAGGATCAACGTTTGTTGTTTAACGGTGCATATGGCTCAGAGCAGTTTGCCCCATCAGACGACTATTGGCATAACCCGATAAATAAAGAGTTTGATGCAAAGATAGACCGTTACACTGCAAGCAGTGATGATCCCGGTTATTTAGGGTATCGTTGTGATAGTTGTGGTTTAACGGGTAATAAAGCAATGACCACACTTGCTCAAGCTGAATGGTTAAAGCGACTAGTAAGTCATCAACGTGAGCCAATTACGCAAATGCCTAATTTACAAAGTATTGATGTAGATGTGCTACTTAACGGCACAGGACATACCGATCAACATGCTAAAGTTGGCGGTATGATGGTGGGTATAAGCCACATTGTTACAAATGCATTGGCAAATGTTATAGACCCTAGTGATAGTCGCTCTGCAAAAGAGGTGCTCGACACTGCAACTAATGGACAATGGCGTGTTTGGCAAAAAATAGGCTGGGGTCCAAGTGAAACGCGCTCAACCACAGAAACAGTGATGCTTGCACATGTGTGTTTAGGAAATTATCAAGGTGGCCGTGAATTTACTTTCAGCGTGCAGCAGTCAATAGGCGGAGCTGACGAAGCCAATTTGCCAAAAGTCGGTAAGCAAATGCAGCAAAAGTTGCAGCATGCGTTTACAAAATTATTAGATTCACGCATTCAATAAGAATTAAGGAACAGCTATGCGTCGTTCAATTATCGCGTTATCAATTAGCTTAGGTGTAGCCTTTTGTGCACCTATTCATGCTGAGGGCTGGCAATCAGATGTTATTGCGGTTACTCAGTCGCAACTTTCGCCCAATTACTGGTTAGCGAAAGGTGCATCGGCAAAAATGATCATGACAGAGGCGCAAATTACAGCCTTTAACGAAAAACTGATTAAAGAAAATAAATACATTGTTGATCCACTGTCATTTCAAACAACATTGAGTAAAGAGGAATTAACAAGCGCGATTCACTCTGCAAGCTCTATCCCTAAAAGCCCGCGTTTTTTTACTGATGGTAGACAGTTAACCGCCAAAGACTTCGCCAAATATCAAGCTAACCTAAACCTTAATAAAGTGGCCAGTAGTAACAAGGTTCGTTTTGGTATGGTTGTTAAGCGAACTGCTCTGCGCACTTTTCCAACCTGGGACCGAGTATTAAATAGTGGTCTTGATCAAGACTTAGATCGCTTTCAAGAAAGCGGCATGTTCCCAGGTGAAGCTGTTGCTGTATTGCATCAAAGTGCAGATAAAAAATGGCTCTTAGTTCGTGCTTACAACTATTTAGCATGGGCTCCTAGTGAAGATATCGCTTTTGCTGACGCCGATGAAATTAAAGCTTATCGAGAGCAAGATAACTTTTTGGTTGTAACCGGCGCAAAAGTAAATACCGCCTATGTGCCTAACGACACTGCAAGCTCAGAAGTCCAACTAGATATGGGTGTGCGTTTACCTTTACTTGATAACGAACAAGTACCTAATTTGCTCAATGGTCAAAACACGTATGCAAGCCATGTTGTTCAGCTGCCCACCCGCAATGAGCAAGGCCAGCTTGTTATAAAACCGGCGATGATCAGTAAAACCGCCGACGTAAATTTAGGTTACTTAGAATACAACGAGCAAAACCTAATAAAACAAGGTTTTAAGTTT
Organism: Pseudoalteromonas sp. APAL1; assembly: GCF_021532475.1. Lineage (NCBI taxonomy): Bacteria > Pseudomonadati > Pseudomonadota > Gammaproteobacteria > Alteromonadales > Pseudoalteromonadaceae > Pseudoalteromonas > Pseudoalteromonas sp. APAL1. The sequence continues at coordinate 148,556 of NZ_JAKGAW010000002.1, forward strand.
TTAGGTGAACGTTATGGCTGGGGACATGATTACAATGGCCGTGACTGTACAGGCTTTGTAGGCGAAATTTATAAAAGTTTTGGCTTATTAATGCCACGTAATTCAGGCCAGCAAGGCAGTAGTGAATACGGACAAAATAATCGCTTTGATAAAAATACGACCGCAGACGCAAAATTACCGGTGGTTAAAAATATGGCGATTGGCGATCTTATTTATATTCCAGGTCATGTGATGATGTATTTAGGAGAGCACCAAGGCGAGCCGTATGTTATTCATGATGTGAAAGGCTTAGGCTATAACAAAGGCGATGGCAGCTTTTATAGCAGTGCGCTTAATGGCGTATCGGTTACCCCCTTGTTACCCCTGCGATTATCTCAAGAAACAAGTTACCTAGACCGTGTTTATAACATTAAGCGTATTCGATAGAGGCCTGTATGAAAATTAAAGCAGTTCGTTTTGCGAAACTTAAAGTGCCTTTGGTCACACCATTTAAAACAGCGCTTAGAGAAGTGAGTTTTATTGAAGACCTAGTGGTTTTAATAGACACCGAATGTGGTCAAGTCGGTTATGGCTCGGCTGCTGCAACTCCCGTTATCACAGGTGATACACATCAAGGCATGACAGCGGTGATTCAGCAGTTTATTGCTCCTAAACTGATAGGGCATGAAATCGAAAACATCAACCAGCTTACTCACATTATTCAATCAACGGTGATTGGTAATAGCAGCGCAAAAGCGGCTTTAGAATTAGCGGTTTACGACTTATGGGGCAAGCTCTACAGAGCGCCTTTATACAAATTGCTCGGTGGTGGTAAGTCAGAGTTAAAGACTGATATTACCATCAGCGTAGATAACATAGATAAAATGCTTAGTGACTGTCAGCGAGCGGTTGAGCAAGGTTTTGATGTATTAAAAATAAAAATCGGCAATAACCTTAATCAAGATATTGAACGTGTAAAGGCAATTCACACAGGGTTTGCTGCTAAGGCGCAGTTACGTTTAGATGTAAACCAAGGGTGGAATGCCAAACAAACAGTGTTTGCACTGCAACAACTTGAGCAAGCAGGGGTGGTGTTAGAGTTGGTTGAGCAGCCAGTAAAAAGCAGTGATATTCAAGGTCTCAAATATATTACTGAGCGAGTGAACACCCCGATCATGGCCGATGAAAGCGCCTTTTCACCTAAGCAAGTAATACAACTTTTAGAGCTTGGCGCAGTTGATATTATCAATATTAAATTAATGAAAACGGGCGGTTTAAGTCGAGCAATTGAGATTGCTAATATCACTGCCCAATACCAAGCAGAGTGTATGATTGGCTGTATGTTAGAGGGCAGTATTGCTGTAGCAGGTGCAGCGCATTTAGCTTCAGCCAAAGCGCAACAAATAAGCAAAATAGACCTCGACGGTCCAGCGCTTGGTCAATACGACCCGGTTCAAGGTGGGGTTGTATTTAACGGTCCACAAATTAACTTATCGGATGCCCCCGGCCTTGGTATTGAATCAATAAACGGTCTAGAACTAATAACAAACGGAGTATGGCCAGCATGAAAAAACTAGTCAGTCTTATTGCAGCTATGAGTTTAACCGCTTGTGCAAGCGTAGAATCACCTAAACCAGTCATTGATAGCAGTCACCAGCAGCTCGTGGTGGTGGTCGCTAATGACAGTGATGCTATTGATGCCACGTTGTATCGCTTTGAAAAAAATGCTGGTAGCTGGCAACAACAAGGCCAGCAACATGCTGTGGTGCTTGGCCGCACTGGTCTTGCTTGGGGGGTAGGGCTACATCCGTCACAACCTGGACAGCAAAAACAAGAGGGTGATGGTAAAGCGCCTGCGGGCATTTTTGAGTTAGGTACAGCATTCGGTTATTTAGATTCACTGCAAACAAACCTTAACTATCAAGCAATGACTGCTAACGACTATTGTATCGATGTGAAAGGCTCACCTTTTTATAACCAACTAGTTGATAAGGCGGTTGTTGGTGAAGAGGCGGTTAAGGATTCTTCGGAGTGGATGCGCCGAGATATTTATAGCCAAGATAATCTCTATAAAAAAGGCATTGTTGTTAAGCATAACCCAAGCAATATTAATGGCGCGGGCAGCTGTATCTTTATGCATTTGTGGCGAGCACCTAGTAAACCAACTGCGGGTTGTACAGCGATGACTGAAAGCGATATGGACACATTACTAGCCTGGCTTGATGAGCGTAAAAAGCCATTACTGGTAAGCCTGACCAAAGCGCAATATCAGCAAAAACAAAGTCAGTGGCAATTACCTAGCCTAGGTAACTAAAAATAATAAAATAAAAGTATTTTAATTTTGTCATAATAATGGAATAATATATTCCATTAAGGTTTGGGTTAGGATAATAAATGAGTGCAAATTACGCTTTACTCGATTGGCTAGTATTCGCAGGCTACGCGGCAATTTTGTTGTTAAGTGGTTGGTGGTTTAATCGCAAACGTGCTAACTCAAGCCAAGATTTTTTTCTAGGCGGAAATAGCATGCCAACGTGGATGGTTGCGATATCTGTACTGGCTACTTCGCAGTCAGCTGCCACTTTTATTGGTGGGCCAGATCAAGGCTACCAAGGTGACTTTTCTTATATTGCTACCAATATTGGTGCCTTTATTGCGGCGTTTATTGTTTCTGCATTCTTAATTCCAAAGTTTTATCAGCAAAAAGTTTATACGGTCTATGAGTTATTAGAAAAACGCATTGGTCCTAAAGCAAAGCGACGCAGCGGCTTGATGTACTTATTTGGCCGAGTGTTTGCAAGTGGTGCTCGTTTATATATGGCAGCGATTGCTGTTGCGATGATTTTATACGGAAATATCGATGCAGACAGTGTGGTTGTAGCCACTCTAGTGCTGGCACTAGCAGGTTTGTTGTATACCTTTTTGGGCGGGATCCGCAGCGTTATTTATTCTGATGTATTGCAAAGCATTGTCTATGTGAGTGCGGCTATTGCGGTTATTTGGAGCTTGCTGAACGTTATTCCAGCCGATTTTTCAACCATTATTGCAACCTTAAATGAACCAAGCCCAGGGGCAGACTCAAAGCTGGCACTGTTTAAGTTTGATTTAGACTTTGGCCCGTCAGGGGTGTTCAACATGGCCTCTGTTCTAACTGGTTTTGTGTTATTAAATATTGCCGCATTTGGTCTTGACCAAGATATGACACAACGCTTGTTAACCTGTAAAAGCCCGAAAGAGGGCAGTAAAGCTTTACTACTTTCAGTGGTAATGGTGATCCCGGTTATGGCTATTTTTATCTTTATTGGTTTACTGCTTTACATCGTTTATCAGCAACCAGCATTAATGAATAGCGAAGCTGGGCAAACGGTTGTTCAAGAGTTTAACGGTGAAAAAATCACTATCTTTATGTACTACGTATTAAACGAAGTACCAGCCGGAGTGAAAGGCTTAGTGAGTGTCGGTATTATTGCAGCCGCTATTTCTACTTTGAACTCTGGGCTTAGTTCGATGTCTTCAGTCATCGTGCAAGATTTATATCGCCCATATTTAGAGAAAGCCAATAAGCAAGTGAGCGATCAGCACTTTGTTAAAGCAGGTCGTGTGGGTATGGCGCTGGTAAGTCTTGCTTTAGCGCTAATGGCTATCCTTTGTTATTTCTGGCAGCAGTATAGCGATATGCCATTATTAAAATTTGCTCTAAGCGTAATGGTCTTTTCCTACAGTGGTTTATTAGGGGTGTACTTTACAACTTTATTTACCAAGCGTGGCAGTGAAGGGTCAGTATTAGCTGCCTTAATTACAGGATTTATGGTGACCCTATTCATGCAACCTTACATGATTGATTGGTTACTGCCTGAATCTATGCGCTTTTACTTAGGGTTTACGTGGCAATTATGTATTGGCACCTTGCTTGCCACATTAGTGTGCTGTATAGGAAAAGCAAGCAATGAGGCAACGGCATAAATGGCGCCATCATATATTTTAGCCATCGATGGCGGTGGCACTAAGGTGGTAGCTGAGCTTAAAGAGCTGGCAACGGGTAAGCAATTTCGCGCTCAGGCTGGCTCTGCATCACTGTCGAATGATCTTGATTTAGCAGTTGAAAACATTGTTAAAGTGACGCGCGAGGTGTGCGAACAAAGCAATGTTAAGCCTAGCGATATGGTTACCGTTATGGGGCTTGCTGGTGGTTCGTCAGTAAGCCTTGCTGAGCAAGTCAAAGTAATGCTCAAGCTTATATATGAAATCGAATTTGCTTACTTAGAGATTACAAGTGATGCCACTACTTCACTGTATGGGGCAAATTTAGGTGCTCCTTGCGTTGTCGTAGCTCTTGGCACGTGAGCTGTCGGGGCGCGATTAACGGCTCAAAATCAAATTAAATTGGTTGGGGGTTGGGGGTTCACTGTTGATGACTTTGGTGGTGGTGCCCGCATTGGCCTTATGGCTGTACAGCATTTATTAAACGATATAGATAGTTTTGATTTACCAAAAAGCCCTTTAACAATTCGCTTGAGTGAGCAGCTAGGATGTACTCGTCAAGCAATTAGTGATTGGCTTAAACTTGCTAAACCCGCAGATTACGCAGCATTTAGTCCGTTGGTGTTTAGCTTACAAGATGAATGTAAGGTGGCAAAAAGTGTTTTGGCTGAACATACACAGTCAGTGGTTGAGTTAATTAGCAAAAGCAGAGGCAACTCACCTTTACCGGTAATTTTAATAGGTGGTCTTGCGAAGGTGAGCCAACCATTATTACCACAAACCTTACAAAATGAACTATCTCCTTGTAAGGGAGATTCTTTAACTGGCGCCTCAATTTTAGCGGCAAAGCATTATTATGACATTATTGAAGAAGGACAACCCAATGAGCCCTGAGCACGTATTTAAGCAACAACGTGAATTACTCGAAGAGTTAAATGGCATTGTCTCTGAAGGACAAAACCCTGACACTTTGGATATTGACTTGCTCAGCACTACTGAGATCCTCACTAAAATCAATAATGAAGATCATAAAGTGGCTGCGGCAGTAAAACTTGTTATTCCGCAAATAAGTGCTGCGGTAGATCACATTGTAGAAGCGTTTCAGCAAGGCGGTAGATTGATTTACATTGGTGCTGGCACCAGCGGTCGCTTAGGTATTTTGGATGCGGTTGAATGTGCTCCTACTTACAGTGTGAATGATCAGCAAGTGCAAGGAATTATCGCAGGAGGTGATACGGCCTTTAAAAAGGCTGTTGAAGGCGCTGAAGATAGCACGACCTTAGCTATTGAAGATTTAAAAAATGCCAACTTAACGAGCCGCGACGTTGTTGTCGGCATAGCTGCCAGTGGGCGCACACCTTATGTGTGCTCTGCAATTGAATATGCAAAATCAATAGGTTGTGTAACTGTAGGTGTGACTTGTAATCCTAATTCAGCGGTCATGTGTTTACCACAAATTGGCATTTGTCCGGTGGTCGGAGCTGAAGCTGTAACAGGCTCAACCCGAATGAAATCGGGCACAGCACAAAAGCTTGTATTAAACATGTTAAGTACCGCCAGCATGATACGTACAGGTAAAGTGTATAAAAATTTAATGGTCGATGTGAATGCCAGCAATGAAAAGTTGCATGCCCGTGCTATACGTATAGTGATGCAAGCGACTGATTGTACGCAGCAGCAAGCAGTTGATGCGTTAAAGCAAGCAGAGCAAAGTGCCAAACTAGCTATTTTAATTGTACTAACAGGAAAATCGGCAGTTGATGCTAAAGAGCTTCTATCGAAAGCTGATGGTTTTTTACGTAAAGCGGTGGAGGAATAATGCGCTTTTTAGTTGTTATGATTATCAGTTGTTTATCACTGTTAGGCTGTAAAGAGACTCCACAACAAGTCTCTGAAAACACCTTGCCATTGCAAGTTGGTGCTGCAAATTACGATGCTTATATACCAGCCCTTAAAGGTAAACGCGTTGGTTTAGTGGTTAATCAAACCTCAGAGATTAATGGTCAGCATTTAGTTGATTTATTGCTCGATAGAGGAGTTAAGGTAAGTAAAATATTTGCACCTGAGCATGGCTTTCGCGGCGATCATGATGCAGGCGCACATGTAAAAAGTACTGTAGATGCAAAAACAGGCATTGATGTTGTTTCTATTTATGGCAGCAATAAAAAGCCAACTCCTGAAGTACTTGCTGATCTCGATGTCATTATATTTGATATTCAAGATGTTGGTGTGCGCTTTTACACGTACATCAGCTCAATGCACTACATGATGGAAGCGGCAGCTGAGAATGATAAGTCATTTATCGTATTAGACAGACCTAACCCGAATATTGCTTATGTTGATGGGCCTATCCTTGATCCACAATTTCGTTCGTTTGTTGGTATGCATGAAATTCCTGTTTTACATGGTATGACAGTGGCTGAACTGGCTCAAATGATTAAAGGTGAGGGATGGATAAACAATGCAGATAAACTTAATTTAACAGTGGTTCCCGTTGCTAATTATGAGCGCACAATGAGCTATGAGTTACCGGTAAAACCAAGCCCTAACTTACCTAATGCTCAATCGATTCAGTTGTACCCATCACTTTGTTTCTTTGAGGCAACGTCTATTACCATTGGCCGTGGTACGGATTTTCCGTTTCAAGTTGTGGGCTATTCGCCAATAAAACTAGGGGAGTTTAGTTTTACCCCTCGTGCAATTGAAGGCGCATCAATGAACCCTAAATTCAAAGAGATTGAAGTTTTTGGTCAAGATTTACGAGATGCTGATATTCATGGTCTAGATTTAAGTTTATTTATTTCAGCCTATCAAAAGCTAACTGCGAATAATCAAGAATTTTTTGAACGCGCTGGCTTCATGGATAAACTTGCGGGTACTGATAAATTGCGTTTAGCCATTGAAGCAGGTCAAACTGAGCAGCAAATTAAGCAAAGCTGGCAAGCTGACTTAAGTACTTTTAAACGAAAGCGAGCTCCGTATTTGCTTTATCAATAATAGCTAGGTAACTAGAAAATAAGAACGAGGCGCTTGCCTCGTTTTTTTATATCCATAAAAAGCTGTGTTATATTCAAGGGCTTGATTTATAAGGATATACCATGAAGACTTATTTCAGTTTAAGCATTGCTGCTTTCGCTTTACTAGCTGGCTGCTCACAACTCCCCAACACCTCAACAAGTAACTCAACCGATGCGCTTGATCTACGTGATAATAAAAACGCAGCAGAGCAGCTGTGGACACTAAAACTTGCAACAAAGCCTATCTATCCTAAAGCTGCTTTAATAGCCAAACAGACGGGCTGTGCGCGCTTTGTTATAACTATTGATAATCAGGGCAATACGATTGATATCCGTTTTGTCGAGAGCTTCCCAGAAGGGCTGTTTGTCGATGTATCGCGAGAGTCGCTTAAAAGTTGGCAGTGGCAGGCAAGTACAAGTAACAGCGAGTCGCAAGCGATTATTCGCACTGTGCAGCTCGACTACTTTATGAAAGAAGCGGTTAATATAGATGCAGCAAAAGCATTTTGTACAATTTAAGTCTGTTCTTGAGGCATAAAAAAGGGCCGCAATAGCGGCCCCCAACAGGATTGATTAACTTAGAACTTGAAGTTAAACGACAGCTGCACACGACGTGGGCTGTAGTAATTACGATACTCACCAAAGGTTTCTGACGATACATATGGGTTATTGTTATAACCTGTTTGACGGTCAAATACGTTGAAGATATCAGCACGGAATTGTAGTTCCATGTCACCTGAGAACTTAAAGTCTTGGGTGTAGTTTAAATCAAGCTGCCAATGGCTAGGGCTACGACGGCTACCTGCAGGTTCTCCATAACGTGCTGTACCACTTGAGTAGCCATAGATTGAACCATCCCATGCTTCCCAAGGTTTACCCGACTGGAATACAAAGTATGCACCGATGTTTGCTTGCCATGGCACAGTATAGTAACCATACACTTTTACTTTATGCGGTTTATCACCTGATAGTGTGCCGTATTTGTAATCCCAAGGGTAGCGGCCACGGCCATCACCATAGTTCGAAGAACCAATGAAGGTATTCGCATCTGTTGTTGCTGTGGTGTTATCTTGGTCGAAGTTACCGTAGTAATGACTCCAAACATAAGAAGCATTGATGTAGCTGTTTTCACCTAAGTATTCAGCTTCGATGCTCGCTTCCCAATATTTCGTTTCGCCACCATCTACTTCGGCAATAACATATGATGAACCGCCGATCTCATCACGGATCGCATCAAGGTTATCTACGTATAAGCCTTTATCAGCGATATGTTGTGGCACGCCTTCAGCATCAACGCCAGAGTAGTCAGTTAAGCGCGCGTTATTTGGCATATCTTCCCAGAAATGCGACGCTTTACGGTGACGTACGTGAGCACGTAACACTAAGTCAGAACCCACATATTTAGTGGTACCAAGAGTAAACTCTTTGATTTGACGAGGCGTTAAATCATCAGCAAATACTTTACCAGATGAACCTTGACGCGGCTCTGCGTAAATTACTTTACCCGCTTCATCAAATTCAACTTCGATTTCGGCACGGGTATTACGGTCCCAAGAGGCTGCACGCGCTAATGAGCTTGCTTCAGGGTTATACATTGAGAAGTTAGCAAATACAGAGTCTTGATCTGCATAATTCCAATTCACACCTAAACGAGGCTGGATCATATCTGTCCAATCTGTTTGATACATTTCGTATTTTTCGCCTGGTGCTAACTCATAACCAGAGAGAGTACCAGATGCTGATTTAAGACCTTGACCATACCAAGTATCGCGGCTCACAAGCACACCCACATTGTAAGTCCAATCACCTACTTCAATGGTGTCGTTGATTTCGAAGTTCAGCGTTTCCATTTCTGAGTTAATAGCAGAAACCGCATCTCCACCTGCTACTAAGCTCATTTGTTGCACGCGAGCACGGTAAATAACCGGCGCAGAGCTGCCTTCTTCTAAGCTTTCATCTAGGCCGCCAACATAAGAAATTCTACCCCAACCATTTGAAAGGCGAGACAGAACTTCTTTACTTTCTTTCCATTCACCACCTAAATGTAATGTATGGTAACTATCGCCCCAGCTAAATTCATGTTCTAGATTTAACTCAAAGCTATCACGGTAAAAGTCGATATTATCGTATTGGTAATACGCACCAACACCGCCGCCACCTCGCATTTGCCCATCTTCGGTATAACCGTATTGTGCAATGAGTGGTGCAGCGCCTGCATTGTATGCAGCAATTTGCTCTGCTGTGTAGTTATCATCAGCATCTAATAAGCTTGGTACACTGAAGTAACCCATTTCAGTTAGATTACTTAAGTCAAGTTGACCCGTTAACGATGGTACTACAGATAGTTTTGTATCAGGTGTGGTACCAGACTCTATCTCTAATTTACTGTATTGGAATGAAAGAGTTGTTGCATCACCTAAAAGCCACGAACCATCTAAGGTAAAGATATCTTGATCGGCTTTATCACCTGCAGAAACACTGTCAGTTTCGTAAGCGCCAACAGAGCGACCTTCGATGGTTTTTTCTGAGGTACGCTGTGAAATATTAATTAAAATATCGTCAGTAGGTGCCCAAGTTAACTTACCAAAGTATTCATCTCGGACATTTTTATAGTCTTTTACTTCACCATAGGCTGTATCTTTATTAGTACGTGTTTCTTCAGGGCGATAATAAGAAGTGTAGAAGTATAAAGTGTCTTCAATAAGCGGGCCGCCTAAACTTGCTGTTAACCAGCTTTTATCAAGCTCATAGCTTTCTTGACCTGTTGGAGTCGCCACTAAGCTCTTAGGTTGAACTTTGTATTCAACATTACCGTGGAATTCGTCAGTACCCGATTTTGATACTGTGTTGATTGAGAAACCGCCTGAGCGGTTAAAGCCAACGGCTTTTGCACCACCACGATCCATAGTTACGTAAGCAACGTCATGGGTTGATGGCTCTGATGCTAGGTTACCAAACATAGGTAAAGATACATCAACACCGTCAAAGCCGTACGAGTTATCAACACCTGAACCACCGGCTGATGGGCCTAGCGTTAAGTTTTCAGATAGCTCAACACCCGGTACAAGTTTTAATAGGTCACGGTAATCTTGACCAACTGGTACGCTATTGATTGCTTCTTCACCTAATGAGTTAGTGAGTGCAGATTTACCTTCGCGGAATAACTTACTGCCGGTAACCGTGATAACCTCAACGTTTTCGTTAGCACCACCCATAGTGACGTTTAAGCTTGATGTTTGCTCAAGTAAAACGTCGACAGTCATGGTTTGCGTTACACCGTTTTTATCGGTGAAAGTCAGTTCATAAGTACCGGGCTTTAACTGCGGTAAGTCATAACTACCATCTTCACGCGTAACAACGGTACGAGGTTTTGGCATCACGTTACTCTTTGCTGTTACTGTGATCCCAGCCAGTGACTGCTGTGTCGCTGGTGATGATACTTTACCTTTAATACCACCGGTTAGATTTGCAAAGGCTGGTGCGCTGGCTAGAGCCGCGGCCATAACAACGCCGGTAAAGGCTGTTTTCTTTGCACGAAGTGCATTGGTTGTCGCTTTGGCTATATAGCTAATTGCGAGTGTGGATGCATGTTGTTTCATTGTTTCCCGTCCTTATATTTATATGCTTTGTTGGACTGCTTACCCAGTTGAGACTTATGAACTTTAATATTATGTTGCCCACATATTAAACAGGTGTTATTTACTATGGTCAAGAATATTTTTTTATTAACGTACCTTTTTTTAGGAATAAAATATATAACCTGTTTTAGGTAAAGTTCAGCAATCGCTCGCTTTAGCGGGGCTCAATTATCAGAAAGTTATTTTTGTAAGAAATTATGACTGTATACTCAGTGGGTTAATCCCAAAGATAAAGAGTAAAAGATGTGATTTATGGTAAGAGGAAAAAGTCTGCTTCAATCATAAAAAAAGCAGCCTAGGCTGCTTTTTTGTTCTTAAATGTTATTTATTAGGAAATTAGTTATTCTTAAACTCACCGACAACTTCATTAGAATGTTCCAGTAGTTTACGGCCTTGGCGACTTGACTGGGTGAGAGCGATAAACAGAATATCAATGACAAAGTCTTGTGCTGTTCGCGCAAGAATTGACGATAAACGCACAGACTCACCTTCAGCCACTGAGTAAAGTTTTACATCGGCAGAGTCAGCAACAGGGCTACTGCCAAACTTTGTGACTGAGATCACTGAGCTGTCATTCTTTTTCGCTTGTTTAACTACTTCAGCAATTTCGCGGGTCATACCTGACTCACTTATCGCAATCACCAAGTCACCTTTTGAAAAGGTAGCAACGTATGCAAGCTGCGCGTGGCCATCTGGCTCCGCTATTGCAGGCATGCCGAGTTTTTGTAATTTATAAGAGAAGTCTTTTGCAACTAATGCTGAGCCACCTAAACCACAGATCAGTATGCGCTTTGCTGATTTTAAGAGCTCTACTGCTTTTTCGACTGCCACGGCCTCGTTGAGATTCTTTGTTTCAGTGAGTACAGCCAGTTTACTACTTAATAATTTTTCTGCGATTTGTTCAAGTGAGTCATTAAGGGTGATTTTACCATGTAGTTTTGGTTCACTTGTTTCGTCATTGAGCGCATCAATCACCGCAAGTTTAAAAGCAGGAAAGCCTTTGTAACCTAATTTTTGTGAAAACTTCACCACACTTGACTGGCTCACTCCAACCACTTTCGCAAGCTCAACGGATGATAAGTTACGAATAGCATTCGCCGAATTTAGTGTGAAATCAGCAAGCTTTGCTTCGCTGCTCGATAAAGACTGGCGTAAAGCTTTAATTTTTACAAAAGTAGACATAGGGCTCACTTTGTTTAATTAACTTAAGTCACATTGCATAGTAATGTACTACACACCTTAAGTTGCGATACGTAATTGCTTTGATACCACGACTTATTTTTTGTTTTACTTGACCTAAGTTTGGAATATTTTTCTTTAATTAGATGGAATAATATAGTTTTATTCCATAATAGATACAAGATTATTTGTTGAGATAGCTGCATTTTTAGAGACTTAGCGATAATGTATGCTGTTTATTCTTTATTTAGTAAATAAAATATTTTACATGTTAAGTGGGTGTTGCTACTGTATTGCTGAGAATCGTCAACGCTTAAATCATCAGGTATGAATCTGTTATGAGTTTTACCCCTTTAAAAAAATTTCTTAAACAGCTGTGTTATCTCAGTAGTGCCGCTTTGTTAGTAAGCTGTGCCAGTCATCAATATACCTTCACACAATCAGCTAATTACAGTCACCGTGTAAAGTTTTTAGTAATGCATTACACCGCCATTGATTACGAAAAGTCGATGCGTGCGTTAGTGGATGAAGGGGGCTTAAGTTCACATTATTTATTACCAGAATCAGGCGATCCAAGTTATCCAAAAGACGATTTAGAAATTATTCAGCTGGTTGATGAAAAAGACAGAGCATGGCATGCCGGCCGCAGCTTTTGGCAAGGCCGAGAAGATTTAAATGATCATTCAATTGGTATTGAAATCGTGAATGTACCAACCTGTCATATACCTGAGCAAGCAAACCTTGCGATGGAAAACGATGCCAGCAAATTGTGTATTTTTCCAGACTATGATGCTAAACAAATTGAGTTGTTGATTGAGCTTAGCAAAGATATCTTGGCGCGAAACCCAGATATTGGCCCAACTCAAGTTATCGGCCATTCAGATATTGCGCCAAGCCGTAAGAACGACCCGGGGCCGCGTTTTCCTTGGTACCAACTTTATAAAGCGGGTATCGGTGCGTGGTACGACAGCGACACTGTTGATAAATATTGGCAATTATTTAGTGCATCAAAACCCTCTGTTGAGTTAATGCAAAAAGCACTGCGTAGCTACGGCTATGAGGTGATTGCTACGGGACAGCTTGATTCGCAAACTTTAGATGCCTTAAGTGCTTTTCAAATGCACTTTTTGCCTTGGCATGTAAGTGGGAATAGTGATGCCAGAAGTGCCGCTGTGTTGTTTGCTTTATTAGATAAATACTTCCCTAAAAAGCTTGAGCGGTTATTTAAAGAATATCAGCAGCAACAGCAAGCGGTTGAGCCAGAGCCAAAAACACTGGCTAATGCACAAGTGATAGCCCGTATTCCTGCTCTTGATCCAAGCAGTCGCGCGCTTGTTAACGACAGAGGCACCTTTGTCGCCTATAAAGGTCGCGGTGAGATCATCATTGAAAACCAAGACGCAACCAGCGCCGACATTTATATTAATGGTGAAAAAATCAATATAGCTTCGCCTTTAACTGCCGAAAAAATATATCAATACAGTTTGGCTAAACGTACTCACAATGGCATCAACACCTATAAAGTTGAGAATGTATTGCCTGAAGGGGCAAGCTTAACCTTACGCTTTCCTTATCCAACGCTTGATAAAAACAGCAGTCAAAAGCGCTTTAGTGCCGTTGATGAATTAATTACTCAAGAAATTAAAGAGGGCTTTCCGGGCGCGGTACTTGCCGTTGTTAAAGATGGCAAACTGATTAAATTAAGCCATTACGGCGCAGCTAAAAAGTACCACGCTGATGGCAGTGAGCTCAAAAGCCCACAAGCTATGCAAAACGATACCTTGTTTGATATAGCCTCAAACTCAAAAATGTTTGCCACTAACTTTGCGCTGATGAAGCTTGCCAGCGAAGGAAAGCTCGACGTAGAAAAACCGCTGTTTTATTACCTGCCAGAATTTAGAGGCAGCGGCCGTGAGCAGCGTTTAGTAAAAGACTTACTTACCCACAGTGCTGGTTATCCTGCCGTGGTTGATTTTCATCGTAAAGACAATAAATTTGGTGAGCGCTTTTTTTCACAAAACAGTCTGCGTACTAAAAACCTGTTATTAACTGGCGTCCCCTTCGTGGCTGGGCGCAACGTAAAACACTTATATTCTGATATCGATTATATGTTGTTAGGTGTACTGGTTGAACGCATCAGTGGTATGGCGCTTGATACTTATGTTGAGAGCCAAATTTATCAACCGCTTGGTTTAACACATACGGTTTATAATCCATTGCAAAAAGGCTTTTTAACCTCACAAATTGCGGCCACAGAGATTAATGGTAACACCCGAGGTGGACGCATTGAATTTGAAAATGTTCGAACCGATGTTCTGCAAGGTGAAGTACATGATGAAAAAGCCTTTTATGCCTTAGGTGGCGTAGCGGGGCATGCAGGGCTTTTTAGTACTGCTGGTGATTTGTCAGTGCTTATGCAGGTATTACTCAATGGCGGTGGTTATGACAATAAGCAAATTTTTACGCCACAAGTACTTGAACAATTCACAAACTCTCAAGCAAGTGATGAAACCTATGGGTTAGGGTGGCGACGAGCGGGGCATCAAGCGCGAACTTGGCATTTTGGTCCTTACGCCAGCCCGCGTGCTTTTGGTCATACTGGTTGGACTGGCACTGTGACCGTCATTGACCCCGAGTACGACCTTGCTATTGTGCTATTAACTAATGCGCGTCATACACCTATTGAAGGTTCGCAAGAAAATTACGAGTTTGTCGGTAAACGTTTCGAAACGGGTAAGTATGGCTCTATTATCTCACTGATTTATGAGAGTATATTAAATCACTAGTCGAATTAAGTTGAGTTTAATGGTAAAGCCATTAAGCTTAGCGAGTTTTCGCATAATAAAAATAAAATGCTGTTCTTAATTTAAAAGGGTTTTTATGTCTTGGTATTCAATTTTACCACCCTTGATTGCTATCTTAATTGTGTTTTGGCGCAAAGAAGTGATCATGGCGTTATTGGTCGCGGTTGCGTCGTCTGAGTTTTTACTTGCTATCAATGGTGAAGGTAATAGCTTATTTTACACCTTCATTAATACCATTGAGCGTGTTGTTGAAGTCGCCAGTTCCCCTGGTAATAGCCGTATCCTTATTTTTAGTATCTTAATAGGTGCATTACTTGCCTACATTCGTGAATCTGGCGGTGTCGCTGCTACCGTTAATTTACTAATGAACAAAGGGGTTGCTAAAAGTAAGCGTCAAGTTGGTTATTTAACCATGTTCTCAGGTATTGCAGTATTTATTGAATCTAACTTAAGTGTATTAACCTCGGGTATTTTATCGCGTGGTTTATTCGATAAATTTAAAATGAGCCGAGCACGCCTTGCTTACATTATCGATAGTACCAGCGCACCTGTGTGTATCTTAATCTTGTTAAATGGCTGGGGCGCATACGTGCTTGGTCTACTTGGCAACTACGAAATGGAAGAGTCTGCGGTATCAGTACTTTGGGGCAGTATAGGTTATAACTTTTACGCCATTATCACTTTACTTATCGTGTTCTATACCATTACTTTTGATAAGGTACATGGGCCATTAAAGCAAGCAGAAGATAATTTTGAACAACAAGAAACCGAGCTGGCTGAAGAAGTAAAAGGCTCTAAAGCGCGTTATATGCTTGTGCCACTTATCACCTTAATAGCTAGCATGGTTGGCTTTATGTTCTGGACTGGCGATGGCGATATTGCCAGTGGCAGTGGTTCTAAATCAGTGCTGTATGCAACTATTTTAGCTTGTGTTGTGGCTTACTTTTTAATGATTTGCTCTCGCGACTTTACTCATCATAAGCTTGTTGATATTGGCTTTAAAGGTATGGGTGAGTTGCTACCACTGGTAGCAATTGTATTGCTGTCACTTACCTTAGGGGCAAGCTTAAAAGACCTAGGTACGGGTGTGTTTGTAGCTGGTCTTGTGGGTGATTTCTTACCTATTTACTTGGTTGTGCCAGTGCTATTTTTAACCGGTGCGGTAATTTCATTTACCACAGGTACCTCATGGGGCACATTCGCGATTCTTATTCCAATTGGTGTACCGCTCATTCAAGCTTTAGGTTTACCACCTTCATTAGTAATTGCTGCTATTTTAGGCGGTGGCGTGTTTGGCGATCACTGCTCGCCAATCTCAGATACCAGTGCGGTATCGGCTATTGCATCAGGGTGTGATCTATTAACTCACGTAAAAACCCAAATGCCATACGCCTTATTTGGCGGCGCGTTAACCTTCATCGCTTACCTAGTGACGAGTATAATTGTTTTATAAGTAATAGCTGTAAGCTTTAAGTTATAAGCAAAAAACCACAGAGAAGTCTGTGGTTTTTTATTGCTTGAAACATCGGTAGTTATTTATGGCGACACATTTAATTCTTAAACAGTGACGGACTAAAGTCCGACCTACAAGAGTGTGGACAGAAACCATCGCGCGAAATAAATTTCACGCCTACGGTACTCCTTTACTCTTTCTCCTTGTAACTCGCTAAGTTGTTGGGTTTCGCTTCGCTCTACCCAACCTACGATTTAGGTACAACTTTATAAATCCCTACACCATCAACACCAAGGTATAGATCACCATTAGGGTGGGTGGCGAGGCTACGTACACGACCTACACCTTCAAATACTTTGCTGTGGCCTGTTACTTTGTCACCATCTAGCTTCACTAACACAAGGTGGCCAAACTTCATCGAACCTACGGCAATTTGACCTTGCCACTGTGGGTATTTATCGCTGGTGATAAACTCCATTCCAGAAGGGGCGATTGATGGCACCCAATACCAATCAGGTTGTTCCATTCCTTCGCGGCTGGTTTCGTCGGTAATTTTTGTACCAATGTAGTTGATCCCATAGGTGATCTCAGGCCAACCATAATTCGCGCCTGCTTTAACTATGTTGATTTCATCACCGCCACGAGGGCCGTGTTCATGGCTCCATATAACTCCCGTTTCAGGATGCATCGCCATACCTTGAGGGTTACGGTGTCCATACGAATAGATGCTTTTGTGAGTTGTTTTATGGTTATAAAACGGGTTTGATTTAGGGATAGAACCATCGCTATTGATACGGTGAATTTTGCCCGCATCGTAGTCTAGACTTTGTGGGTGAACGTCTCTTTTGCCACGGTCGCCAATAGAGAAATACAAGTAACCTTCTTTGTCGAATTCAATACGCGAACCATAGTGTTTCGTTGTTTTAATATTTGGCTCGCCATCAAATAATAATTGCTGATCGACAAGAGTCATATCTTTAAAGCGAGCGCGCATAATTGAGGTATTGTAACCCTCACCATCACCTTCATAGCCCGAGTACGAAAAGTAAATCCAGCCATTGTCGGCAAAGTTCGGATCAAGCTCTATATCTAATAAGCCCCCTTGACCTTCATCATGTACTTTAGGCGTGCCTTTAACTGCTTGCTCAACGAGTTTACCATCACGAATCAATCTAAGCTCGCCACGTCTGTCGGTAACGAGTAAATCTCGCTCGTTAAGCCAAGCCATACCCCAAGGAATTTGAATACCTTCGCTTACTAATTCTAGTTTGTAGTTATTAGCGCTGGCATCCAGAGGAATCTTTTGCTCCGGCTGAGCACAAGCTTGCAAGCTTGATAAGCTAATTGAGGCAATGATTAAATTGTTAAACAAAGACCTTTTCATGGTAACTCCATAATATTTAAACACGATATTACTAGCCTAGCTGGTTCAGCATTAAATTGTTATTAACATTAGAGCAATGTGCGATTATTGGTAGGAAAAGCGAGGTAAGGAGCGGGGGAGTCGTCAGCCGTCTGATTTGACCCCGATAAAGTAAACTCGGGGTTTAATTAACTTGTTTGTTTTCACTCCGTTCTACCCAACGTCACGTAGGTCGTCATTTATGGCGACAAATTATCTTTTCATTAACGGGCTAAAGCCCGACCTACAAGAGTATGGATTGAGGCCATCGCGCGAAATAAATTTCATTCCTACGGTACTCCTTTACTCTTTCCCTTTGCTAACTGGCGAACTCGTTTTATTAAGATGCACACTTTTTCGCTTCGTGGGTTAGCTGTTTGAGTGCGATGATTTGGCCTTGTTTGTTTTGGTCAAGTGCCAGTAGGTCACCTTGGTGAATATGGGTATCTAGGGTGCCGTGCTTTTTTAATTCTTCAAGTAGCGATTGTTTAATTTGTACGAGTACATTTTGCTCGCAGTCTGCGATATACCAGTCGTTATCAACACTGACTAGACGCCCCGTGAAGCTGGTGCGGGCTTGGTGATTGGCTAATGCTTGTTGGTAGTTAGTATCTAGCGTGTGCTTTTGCTGCTTTAGATTGCTTACATAACTGCCTTTAGAGTCGAGCTCGTGAACTTCTACCCATTGATAATCAGAAAGATCAACAGCATAAATGTTTGTTAGTTCTCGATAATTATATTCAAGCATAACAAAGCCAAATAATGCTAGGGCAAAAAATAAACTGGCCATTTGTATTTTCAAAAAACGTTGTTTTTTAGGCCGTGTCACTTGTGGCGTTTGCATTTGTGCAAGTTGTTCGGTGCTTAAGCTGTGCTGTGTTTTACGCTTTTGAAAATGTGCTTTTAAATCAGCATCGAGTTGCTCGTCGTTACGCTTCATGATGGCCTCCTAGTTGTTGTTTCAGGTTTTGACGGGCATATCGCAGCCGAGTTTTAATGGTCTCTGGGTTACTTTGTGTAATAGCAACAATATCTTCGAGACTAAAGCCTTCTTGCTGTAGGGTCAGTGCTTCTCGCTGTACAAAGCTAAGCGCCATGAGTGCTTTATCAAAGGCTTCATAGTCGTAGTGATATTCTGCACCTTTTGGTTCAGAAAAAACTTGGCTGTCTTCTAATTCAATGAACTTTTGCTGCTTACGAAACTCATCAATCAACAAATTACGTGCTAAACGAAATAGCCATGCTTTTGGATTGTTCTGTTCATTGTAAAAGTCGCGTTTATCAATAACTTTTAACCAAGTTTGCTGGCATATATCGAGAGCAAGATCTCTATCACTTTGGGTGACTAGGTAGTGATAAAGATCGTTCCCGTACTGAGCAACGAGTTGGTTAAGATAACGGTTGTCGCCTGTTTTGGCATACTGCGCCAAACAATCAGTGTTTGGCTTGTCAAATAACCATGTCTTGATGCTCATTAGCATAGGCCGTTATCCATCTATTTTAAAATCAAGTTGAACGCTTTGGTTTGTTTGTAATTGTGCCACACCTTCAACAACTTTAGGGCGATATTTCCAACGTTTAATAGCGCGAATTGCTTCGCGGTCAAATACCCGTTTAGGCTCTGCATCAATAATAACTGGGTCGATAACTTCGCCAGTCGGTGAAATGCTAAAGCTAATTTGCACCCAGCCTTCAATCCCCTCACGGGCTGCAACCGGTGGGTATTTAGGATTTATGCGTACAATTGGCGTTGCATCTCCCGTTGGTTGGTTAATGCTTTTGCTAAGCGTGTCGCCAATGTTATCGAATGTCATCGTTGGTGTTAAATCTGCTACCACAACCGTATCTGGATTATCACTCGTTGGGCGTGGCGGCGTTTTTGGTGGCATTTTAGCAACTGGTGGTGGCGGCAGTGTTTGCTTTACTTGCACTTTTGAATCTTCTGGTACTTCATAAATTTCAACCGTAATATCTGGACCTGTTTTTACATCGGCTCTTTGCTCAGCAGAAATTAAGTACTGCATAAATGCAAATGCTGCAAAGGTCATTACACCGCCACCAATAATTGCTGCGGTTGTCTTTAAAGCTGTATTGCTGTTATTCAAGCTTGCTGAGTTTAGTGGTAAAGTATGCATAGCCGTTCCTCTTTGGATAATTGCTTTCATAGCTAAAACGGCTGGCAAATAAAAAAGGGGTGAAATTTTTTTCACTTTTTATTTTTCACTAATTTTAGTGTGACTTTTTAGGTTGTTATGAAACTTATTCAAATAGATAAAGCCCGTTACCGTAAACATTTAAACCAAGTAATTATTGCTTGTGTAATTGCTTTAGCCGTTGGCAGTTTAGCCATTTCACAAACGTTAATAGCGTTATTTCCTGACCCAAGCGGTAGCCATTTTCATTGGAACCTATTAGGTGTTGTTGTGTGTAGTTTGCTGGTGGGCTTTGTGCTTAATAAATACCGCAATCATGATTACATGACTGAAATTGTCTATGTGTGGGAGCTAAAAAAAGCGCTAAATAAAATTACTCGAAAAATGCCAAAGTTAAAAGCTGCAGGGCGCGAGGGCAATGCAGATGCTTTATTAGCAATTCATTACAGCTATGCCGGTTCGCGTTTGTTATGGCAGCTTGATGACAACACCATTACCATGGATGAGTTGGCAATTAAGCAGGCAGAGCTTGATAGTGTGGCAGAAAAATACAACCTGTCACTTGATGCAGAACGTTATGATGAGTCAATCTTAAAGCAATTTTAAGGACGAATAATGAAAAAGGTTTTGATTGTTTGCTTGGGCAATATTTGCCGCTCACCTACTGCTGAAGCGGTACTTCGTAGCCGTGCCAAGGCATTGGGTGTCAATGTTAAAGTTGATTCTGCTGGCACTATTGGCTATCACCAAGGCAATCCACCTGATTCACGTTCAAAAGCAGCAGCCGAAAAGCGTGGTTATAGTTTTAAAGGGATATATTCGCGACCTGTGACTCAAGCTGATTTTTATGAGTTTGATTTAATCCTTGCGGCAGACAAGCAAAATCTTGCTGATTTACAAGCCCAGTGTCCAGAGCACTTACAATATAAGTTGTCGCTGTTTTTAAGTCATGGTGATGCAGGGCAGAGCGAAATCCCTGATCCCTATTATGGTGGCGATCAAGGTTTCGAAAAGGTTCTCGATTTAATTGAGGATGCAGCAGATAACTTGTTAAGCAGGTTATAAAAAGGGTCGCATTGCGACCCTTCTTTTTATTAGTTGATTTTAAAATCTAATTGCACCCGAGAAGTCGCAGCAATAGCTTGACCATTTTCAAACTTAGGCGCATAACGCCATTTTTTCATTGCTTTAACCGCTTCTCTTTCAAACGCAGTACCACCTTCAGAATCAACCACAGTTATGTTGTCTACAAAGCCTGACGGGGTTACTTCAAATTCCATCACGACACTGCCATCTTCCATACGTTGAGCTTTTGACATTGGGTATTTAGGTGGCACACGGTATAACGGCTCTTGTTCTTGGCTTTCTTTCCAAGGCACCATTTTCGCAATCGCTATACAATGTTTGGTTGCTTCGTCACTTTTACCTGTTTTTTCGTATAAGTGAACCAGCTTGGAATGGGCATCGAGTTCCGTTTTGTGATCAAAGTCTAGCTCTTTATCAAACACGCTTACTACATGATTTAAACGTTCAATGGCTGTGCTGTATTTACGTTGGCTTTCTGCAAATGCGGCAACTAAGAAGTCAGCGCTAATACGATCGACAGCGTTATCAGGTAAGTTTTCTTGGTAGTATTTATCGGCTTCTTCAAGATATTCCTTTGCTGTGTAATAGCGTTCACTATTAATTTTATAAGCAAGGATACGTGCCGCAGTCAATTTTGTGTCAGCAACAAGTTTGGCTGAATTTTGCTTTTCAGCTATGGCAATAGCGTCATCTAAATACGTATCAGCACGCTTAGCTGAAGGGGTGGATTCTGCCATGCCGATTAATGAGTCATACACTTGCACACTTAGCTTGCCGTGGTTTTTTTCGAGTATTTCGTAGGCTGTACGATATAACTCAAAGCGCTGATCTTGTTCGCTTTTAGCGAGGCTGTTTGCATAGTTAATGGCAAGGTTTGCGGTGTTGTCGGCGCTTTCGCCATAAACCTCTTTACCTAACTCAAATGCTTTTTTAGCAAGTTCGCTGCTGTCTTGTTGGTTTTCTACAGCGGCGACATAAGCGCGATAGGTGTCGTTAAATTCTTGTGCGGTCGTTTCATTGGCAATGCCTTGCTGACTAAATAGTAATGCAATGCATAAGGCAAGTGAGCTCTTTTTCATAATAATCCTTATTATCTCTGCCCAGTTTTTGGATGATAACTGATACAAGTTAATGATAATGGTTATCATAACTAGGTACAAGGTATCAAATCGCTTTAGATGCATCAATGCTTGCTTTGTGTTTATGTTTTTAGATTATTTGTTGCAGTAAAAACCCCGGCTTTCATAGCGCAAAGCTCGTATCTTCAAGTGGTTTGAGTGTATAATACTTGAATTGCTGGTAACTGCCTCAATATTAGTTATCACTCGTCGTATGTTGCATTCTTACAACCTTCAAGCTGTTGTAATCACATTTGCAGTATCGCATTTATTTTTTAATTTTGGATTTGTCGTGGCGCAAGTAAGAGCAAGAGTCCAGCTAAATGTTGGCAAAAACAGTGATATTCCTGCAGAAATCGTATCTTTTAGTGGTTTAAAAGATGGTCAAGAGCATGTGGCATTAGTATTTAATCAAGCCGACACTGAGCAAGATGTGCCATTAATTCGCATGCATTCAGAGTGTTTAACTGGCGATGTATTTCACTCGTCACGTTGCGATTGTGGTGAACAATTAAATGAGTGTATCGAAATGATGCATCAGCAAGGCGGCATTTTACTGTACTTACGCCAAGAGGGCCGTGGCATTGGTTTATACAATAAGATTGATGCTTACGTATTGCAGTCACAAGGCATGAATACTTACGAGGCGAATAACCACTTGGGTTTTGCTGATGATTTACGTGACTTTTCAGATGCGGTTTTAATGTTAGAGGCTCTTGGGCAAAAGCACGTTAAGTTAATGACCAATAACCCAAATAAACTTAAAGCACTGCGTGATGCAGGCATTGAGGTTGACTCTGTTGTGGGCACGCACGCTCATATTAAAGCAGGTGTAGTAGGCAATCGTGCTTACCTCGAAACGAAAATCAAACATGGTTCGCACATGCTTGATATTAAAAAAATTAAAAAGCCTGAATAAATTTCACAACAGGTGACTATAAACAAGTAGCGCACCCAGTTATACTCGGTGCGTTTTGTCGTTATTGAATGAGAAATTATGTCAATCGAAGTTCGTGTTTTTAAAGCTGGTGCAGGCGTAAAGTGGTTTAAAGCAGGCTGGGAAATCTTTAAGCTGCAACCGTTTACTTTTATCTTAATGCATCTGCTAATAGTGGTAATTAGCTTTTTGGCGCTAGTACTGCCTCTATTGCAAGTTGTTGGTGCGTTTGTGACGCCGTTTTTAATGGCGGGGTTTTATCAAGCTGTGCTCACAAAACAACAAGGTGGCACTATCAGCCAAGCTGATATTTTTAAGCCATTTAGCAACAAAGGAAACCGTATTGGTTTAGTGCGAGTCGCTGTGTATCAGATGGCGGCGGGTATTTTATTGGCATTACTGTCTAATTTTATCTTTGCAGATGCTTACGCGGTTATCTCGAGTCAGACTTTTGACCCTCAAAATCAAGCTCATTTGGCTGATTTATTAGCGACCATTTCTATGGGGCAAGTTGCGGTATTTTTATTGGCTATCTGTGTGTATTTAACGGCTTTTGCCTACGCAGTACCTTTGGTCTACTTTCAAAAGCAAAGCAACATGTTTGCGGTGTTAAAAACCTCTTTTATGGTATTTTATAAAAATATGGCACCACTGAGTGTGTATGGCCTTATTTGTGCCGTGTTAATGGTGATCTGTATTCCTTTATCGTTTATTCCTCTATTGGTTTTAATGCCAATTTGTTACATTAGTTTCTTCGTGTCATTTCAGGCTATTTTTATGCCGGTTGTACCAAAAAGTGATGACCAAGCTAATGCGCCTGAATCACCGTCGCAATCAGGACGTTTTGACGCGTAATGGATGATAAAGAACAAAAGTTAAAGAATTACGTACTTTGGTTACTATCTCGACAAGATTATTCGCGTCGGGATCTAACCCGAAAGTTACAGCAAAAAGAGGCGACGCCAGAGTTCACAGAGCGTTTGTTAGATTGGTGTGAGTCACACAACTTTATTAACGAGCAGCGCTATTGTGAAGGGTTTGTACGCCGCCATTTAGCAAAGTATCATGGTGCAAAACGCATTCAGAGCGAAGCGATGGCAAAAGGGATAGACCGAGCATTATTAGATAAGACGCTCGAAGAGTTCGAAATCGATTGGTTTGAACTCGCACAGGACGCATATTTAAAGAAGTTTTCAAATTCAGGTAAAGAACTCGACCAGAAAGAAAAAGCGAAACGTGTTCGCTACTTGATGTATCGAGGCTTTAATTACGAACAAATTGATTTTGCAATGCAAGCACAGCAATAAACGGGTGAGATTTTCACATGCAGCATATGACTACCGCACAGATCAGGCAACAGTTCTTAGACTTTTTTGCCTCTAAACAACACCAAATTGTTCCTTCAAGCTCGCTGATCCCGGGTAACGATGCCACGTTATTATTCAATAATGCCGGTATGGTGCAATTTAAAGATGTATTTTTAGGTGCGGAAAGCCGCCCTTATTCACGTGCAACCAGCTCACAACGTTGTGTACGTGCCGGTGGTAAACATAACGACCTTGAAAACGTAGGTTACACAGCACGTCACCATACATTCTTTGAAATGTTAGGTAACTTCAGCTTTGGTGATTATTTCAAGCAAGACGCAATTAAGTTTGCTTGGGAATTTTTAACTGAAGTTGTAAAACTTCCGCAAGAAAAGCTACTCGTTACCATTTATCACGATGACGAAGATGCTTTCAACATTTGGCATAAAGAAGTAGGTCTGAGTGAAGACCGCATTATTCGCATTGCAACTAGCGATAACTTCTGGTCAATGGGCGATACGGGTCCGTGTGGTCCATGTTCTGAGATATTTTACGATCACGGTGAGCACATTTGGGGTGGTCCTCCGGGTTCACCAGAAGAAGACGGTGACCGTTTCATTGAGATCTGGAACCTAGTATTCATGCAGTTTAACCGCCATGCCGACGGTACAATGGAGCCGCTTCCTAAGCAGTCTGTTGATACTGGTATGGGTCTTGAGCGTATCTCTGCAATTTTACAAGGCGTGCACTCAAACTACGAAATCGATTTATTCCAAGCACTCATTGCAGCTGCGGCTAAAGTGACTAACGCACAAGACTTAGATGATAAATCGTTACGCGTTGTGGCTGACCACATTCGTTCGTGTGCATTCTTAGTATCTGACGGCGTTATGCCATCTAATGAAGGCCGTGGTTATGTACTACGTCGTATTATTCGTCGTGCGGTTCGTCACGGTAACAAGTTAGGCGCGAAAGGCGCATTCTTCTATAAGCTTGTTGCTGCGTTAATTGAGCAAATGGGTCAAGCTTACCCAGAGCTTGCTAAGCAACAAGAAATTATCGAAAAAGTACTACGTATTGAAGAAGAGCAGTTTGGTAAAACACTTGAACGTGGTCTGGCAATTCTTGAAGAAAGCCTAGCAGACATCAAAGGTGATGTGATCCCAGGTGACTTAGTATTCAAACTTTACGACACTTATGGTTTCCCTGCTGATTTAACGGCAGACGTGGCGCGTGAGCGTTTTATGACCATTGATGAGCACGGTTTCCAAGAGTGCATGGCAGTGCAACGTAAGCAAGCACAGCAAGCTGGTAAGTTTGGTGCTGATTACAACCAACAACTTAAGTCTGAAAAACACACAGACTTTAAAGGTTACGATGCAGAGCATTATACAGGTACTGTGGTTGAGCTTTTCCATGAAGGTCAATCTGTTTCTGTACTTGAAGATGGTCAAGAAGGTATCGCAATCCTTGACCGCACACCGTTCTATGCTGAATCAGGTGGTCAGGTTGGTGATACCGGTGTGTTAAAAGTTGCTGGCGGTGAGTTTGTCGTTACTAACACCACTAAGCTTGGTAATGCATTTGCGCACCATGGTCGTGTACAAGGCCGCATTGGTACAAACGATAAAGCAGAGGCAACCATTGATGCAGCACGTCGCGATAGCATCAAGAAAAATCACACTGCAACACACATTTTACACGAAACGTTACGTCAAATTTTAGGTGAGCACGTAAATCAAAAAGGTTCACTTGTTGACCCAGAACGTTTACGTTTTGACTTCTCACACTTTGAAGCAGTTACAAAAGACGAATTACGTCAAATTGAGCGCGCAGTGAACGACGAAATCCGTCGTAACTTTGCACTTGAGACTGAACTAATGGCTATCGAAGATGCAAAAGCAAAAGGTGCAATGGCATTATTCGGTGAAAAATACGACGACGAAGTTCGCGTAGTAACCATTGGTGATTACTCAATCGAGTTATGTGGTGGTACTCACGTTAAGCGTGCAGGTGACATCGGTTTATTTAAAATCGTATCAGAAAGCGGTATCGCTGCCGGTATCCGCCGTATTGAAGCAGTAACAGGTGCTGAAGCAGTTGCTTATGTAAGTGAGCAAGAGCAACAGTTAAATGATGTTGCAGCGCTAGTAAAAGGTGATAGCAGCACAGTACTTGAAAAAGTAACGGCATTACTTGAGAAATCAAAAGGCCTTGAGAAGCAAATTGCACAGCTTAACGACAAGCTAGCAAGCGCGGCAGGTGCATCGTTACTTGACTCTGTTGTTGAAGTTAACGGTATTAAGCTACTGGTTGCTGATGTTGCTGGTACTGAGTCTAAAGCACTTCGCGGCATGGTTGATGACCTGAAAACGAAGATTGGTTCAGGTGTTATTGCCCTTGGCGTAGCTAATGGCGACAAAGTAAGCCTAATTGCAGGTGTAACTAAAGACCTAACAGGTAAAGTGAAAGCCGGTGAGCTTGTAAACCACATGGCTGCACAAGTAGGCGGTAAGGGCGGTGGTCGTCCTGATATGGCACAAGCTGGTGGTACTCAGCCAGAGAACCTTGCAGCAGCCTTAGAAAGTGTAACTGGTTGGCTATCTGAGCGTTCTTAACTACTAGTGGCACTTATCGTCCAAAAATTCGGTGGCACCTCAGTTGGCTCAATCGAGCGAATTGAGGCCGTCGCCGACCTTGTTGTAAGAACCAAGCAGCAAGGCCATCAAGTTGTGGTGGTGCTCTCGGCTATGTCGGGAGAAACTAACCGTCTTATTCAACTCGCTAAACAAATTGATTCTCGACCAAGCGCCCGTGAGCTTGATGTACTGCTTACCACAGGTGAGCAAGTGTCTGTTTCTTTACTGGCAATGGCTATCATTAAACGTGGCCACTCAGCGGTAAGTTTGCTGGCTGATCAGGTCAACATTCGCACCGACAATATGTTTGGTAAAGCGCGTATTGAAGAGGTTGCAGCGACTCGTTTAAAGCATGAGCTTGAGCACAACCGTATTGCTATAATCGCAGGCTTTCAGGGCCGAGATATTGAAGGTAATATCACCACACTTGGCCGAGGTGGTACTGATACTTCAGCAGTTGAGATTGCGGGAGCGATTAATGCTGACGAATGTCAGATCTATACCGATGTTGATGGCGTATATACAACTGATCCGCGTATTGAACCAAATGCTCGTCGAATGAGCCATGTTACTTTCGAAGAAATGCTCGAAATGGCGAGTTTAGGTGCTAAGGTATTGCATATTCGTAGTGTAGAAGCGGCAGGAAAATACAATATACCGCTCAGAGTACTATCGAGTTTTAACCCAGATCAAGGGACCTTGATCAGTTTTGAGGAACCGGAAGTGCAAGCAAATATTGTGTCAGGTATTGCTTTCAATCGTGATGAAAGTTTGATTTATATCAATCAAATGCAATATGGGATTGAAAACCTGGCTAAAATTACGAAACTTTTTGCAGAGTTTGGTATCGAAATTGATATGATTAATCAAGTTAATCATAACTTTGAAAAAATAGACTATGCTTTTACTGTGCACACCAATGATTTTGAACAAGCATTGGAAGTTTTAACCTTAAATCAGGCTGCGCTTGGCGCAGATTCTATTAAAGGAATAAGCAATGTTGCTAAGGTGTCAGCAGTAGGAGTGGGGATGAAGTCACACTCTGGAGTAGCAAGTTTATTTTTTAATGCGCTTGCCGAAGAAAACATCAAAGTCATTTTGGTGTCGACATCTGAAATTAAGATTTCAGTTCTAATAGACGAAAAATATTTAGAGCTGGCAGTACGTGCGCTGCACAAAGTTTTTTTAACTGAAAATGAATAAGATTTAGAGTTTTTACTTACTTTTAAGTCTAGATTTCATTAGAATGTTTTTGACGCGGAATCTTTTAATTTTTTGGAATATGGGAGCAAGAGAATGCTAATACTAACTCGTAGAGTAGGTGAAACCCTTATGATCGGTGACGAAGTTACAGTTACTGTTCTTGGTGTTAAAGGAAATCAAGTTCGCATTGGTGTTAATGCGCCTAAAGATGTATCAGTACATCGTGAAGAAATCTACATGCGCATCCAAGCAGAGAAATCTAACCCAAATCCGGGCAACGTTTAATCAGCGAAAGATATTTTAAGAGCCACTCATTGAGTGGCTCTTTTATTTAGTTCTGCAATAATCTCTTCATTTAGCGCTTTTTTAGACAGGTATTGCATACCTCGACTAGCTTTCAAAATATAGCCTCGCTCAGTCTCAATTATGTCTGTAATTTGTTGCCATGTTAGTTGATAGTGTTTATAGGGATTTTCGGCTTTAACACCTTCATCATCAAACACGATAGTTACTTCACTACCTGAAGCACGACTCATCATTTGTCTGGCCACCCACCATGGACGTTTATAATAAAACGATAAGCACTCCACTACGGCAAGCATTATCATAAAACTACCTAAATAATGGTTTTCTAACTGGTAAAAGGCTAGTAGGCCTAATGTTATGAGCAATGCTAACAGAGGATATTTAGGTTTAGCCTGAGATGAGTAGGGTAAAGATTCATCAAAGCACTCGTAGTAATACGGTTTATCTAATGTGTAAGTTGTAGTTAATGTCATTCGTGGGCTCACTTAATTTGCTGATAGCAGTTTAACATTGATAAAAAAAATCTGCCGCAGTTGGTTTTCATTTAGTTGTCATTGTGAGAGCTTAATGTATGTGTATTTTAAAGGTGTAAGCTATATGTTTGTTAGTTCAATGTCGTTAGCACTTGCAATGACTACAAATACTTTTTTGGTTATGGGCGATATGCCATACACCCCGATAGATGAAATTAATCTCGCAGAAGGCGGAAAAATTGCCAAGGCAATCGCAGCGACACCTCATGAATTTTTGATGCACTTGGGCGATATGAAATCGGGCTCACTTGCATGTACGAATAAGCTTTTGCAAACTAACAAGGCGTTACTAACATCGTTGACCGAAAAACCTTTTATTTACACCCCAGGTGATAATGAATGGACCGATTGCGACCGAGAAAAGCTATCTGTGCGTTTTGATGAGCTTGAGCGGCTAAGCTTTGTTAAAGGCTTAATGTTCGACGAAGCTTATACACAAAAAGCAAAGCGGCTACAGGGTTATGCGACACAAAACGAGATGCCAGAAAATGCCCGATGGCAATTTAATGGCATTGAGTTTCGTACCTTGCATATCCCGGGCACCTTTAATGGTCGCTCGCAAATCTTAAAAAGTGATAAAAACGCAGCACTGGATGCCGCCGATATGCGTGATAAATACAATCTCATTTGGCTAAAGCAAGCACATGTTCATCAGGATGCTAAGGCCTATGTGTTTGGCTTTCAGGCAGATATTTACCACCCAACCAGTAAATCCGCTTGCAGTGAGTCACAGCGCGCCGATTGTGATGTTTTTAAAGTATACCGAGATGCCATCAGCGATTTTGCAAAGCATACCAATAAGCCAGTGCTCGTGATGCATGGTGATACAGGGCCATACTGTACACAACAGTTAGCGAGTAACTTAACGCGCTTAAATGTCCCCGGTGATTTTGCCGTAAGTGATGTCGCAAAAGTGAGTTTTATCGACGGCCAGTGGCATATAGCGAGTGTAACGACAAATAAGCCTCTCACAACGTCTTGTGAATGAAAGCGTACTCTTAGCCATCAGCTTGTAGGTTGGGTAGAACGGAGTGAAACCCAACAAGTTAGCGAGTTTCTTGACACAAGCAGTAGGCAACCTAAAGTTGCTAACTTACAAACACAAAAAAGCGGCACTAGGCCGCTTTTTTCGTAAGGGGTGATATTAGCAGTTAGTTTCTTCTGCTTTAACACCTTCTTTAACTTCTTCACATGCATCTTCAACTGCATTTTGTGTATCAGTGATTGCTTCATCTATACGCTCACCGGCTTCCTCTGCTGAGTTGTCTTCACAACCCATAATGAATAAACCTGAAAATAGGGCGATAGTAGCGGCTTTTAAAGTTGAATTTTTCATAACTAAATTCCTTGTAAATTAAATATTAGGGTTAATTAAATTTTAACTTGCTTTACTTAGGTACGTTGCCTCTAAGAGCACCTGACACTAACGAAATAACAAGCAATACTAAAAAAATGAAAAAGATAATCTTAGCAATGCCTGCTGCGGCTCCAGCAATACCGCCAAAACCTAACACTGCAGCGATTAATGCAATAACTAAAAAAGTAATGGTCCAGCGTAACATAGTGGTCTCCTTGCCTAATTAATTTTTCAAATGGTCGAGTTGAATAAAGCGAGTTTTATGCCAATCATTATTATCATTATATTTCAGTCGCTTAGCGGTTTTTGTGGGCGGGGCATGGTTATTCTTTTGGTAACTTTTACGATCAAGCGTGTAACTTATTCATAGTGATATTTTTTCATATTAATTAAATTCATTTTATATTTAGTTTTGTCTTTATTGGTAAGACCAATTTCACGCTTTGTCATGAGTTGTTACTGTAACACCTTGTTAAGCAGGGTTTTTGAACAGAACTTGCTTTTCGTCGGTTTGTTTTAATATAACTGATGGCTATATTCATTATTTTTATCATCTATAACGTAAGGTTAATTGCTGAAATAGTATGGTGTTAATTAGTTGTGCTCTATGTTATTTTGAGTTTAATTGGTTTTACCAATTTACAATAGGCTATACAAATTATTTTTGTTTGTTATTATCGCTGAATAAATATTTAACAAAAATGATTTTTTATTTTTAATCATCGAAGGGGAGTTGTATGGATATTGGTGAATTGCTCACAACTGCAGGCAGCTTAATGGTGACAGGCATGGTTGGCGTGTTTGTTTTTCTGAGCATTTTAATATCTGCGGTTATTTTAATGTCGAAAGTTGTAAGCCGATTCGATGATCCTACAAGTGTAGAGCCAACACGAACAGCAAAAATTCAACCTCAACAGGGTGTGCCTCAGGCACATATTGCCGCGATCAGCGCTGCAATTGCACAATTTCGAAATAAACAAAAATAATGGGGCAGCTTAAACATGGCTAAATTAAAACTTACAGAATTAGTATTGCGTGACGCTCATCAGTCTTTATTGGCCACGCGTATGCGCTTAGACGACATGCTACCCATGGCTGAAAAACTTGATAGTGCAGGTTATTGGTCTATTGAATCATGGGGTGGAGCAACCTTTGACTCATGTATCCGTTATTTAGGTGAAGATCCTTGGCAACGTATTCGCGAATTAAAAGCGGCAATGCCAAATACTAAACAGCAAATGCTATTGCGCGGACAAAACCTTTTAGGCTACCGCCATTATGCAGACGATGTTGTCGAAAAGTTTGTAGAGCGAGCCCATAAAAATGGTGTAGATGTGTTCCGAATTTTCGATGCTATGAACGATGTACGTAATCTTGAAACTGCAATTAAAGCAGCGGTTAAAGTAGGCGCACACGCTCAAGGTACTATTTCGTACACCGTAAGCCCAGTGCACACACTTGATATGTGGCTTAAACTTGCGAAACAGCTCGAAGAACTAGGCTGTCATTCTATTTGTATTAAAGATATGGCTGGTTTATTGAAGCCATATGATTGTGAGCAGTTAATCAAAGGTTTAAAAGAAACCGTATCTATTCCTATCGCGATGCAATGTCACGCGACGACAGGATTAAGTACTGCAACTTACCAAAAAGCTATAGATGCAGGTATCGATATGCTTGATACCGCAATTTCATCTATGAGTATGACTTATGGTCATAGCGCCACAGAAACAATCGTGTCGATTGTTGAAGGCACAGAGCGAGATACCGGCCTAGATTTAAACCAACTAGAAGAAATTGCCGCTTACTTCCGTGATGTTCGTAAAAAATATGCTGCTTTTGAAGGTAGCCTAAAAGGTGTTGATGGCCGTATCTTATTAGCACAAGTGCCAGGTGGTATGTTAACTAACATGGAAAACCAGCTTAAAGAGCAAGGTGCTGCCGATAAGCTTGATCAAGTATTACTTGAGATCCCACGTGTTCGTGAAGACTTAGGCTATATTCCACTGGTTACTCCAACGTCTCAAATTGTCGGTACTCAAGCGGTACTTAATGTATTGACTGGTGAGCGCTATAAAACGATTACCAAAGAAACCGCTGGTGTACTTAAAGGTGAGTACGGTGCAACGCCAGCGCCTATGAATAAAGAGCTACAAGAACGTGTTCTAGATGGCGCAGAAGCAATTACTTGTCGTCCTGCTGATAAACTTGAACCTGAACTTGAGAAGCTAGAAGCTGAATTATTAAAAGAAGCTAAAGAGCAAGGTTTAGAGCTTGCTGATGATGTGATTGATGATGTGCTTACCTATGCATTATTTCCACAAATTGGTCTTAAGTTTATTAAAAACCGAAATAATCCTGATGCATTTGAAGCTATTCCTACAGGTGAAGTTGCTAAGTCAGAAAGCAAACCAGCTGCAGCAAACTCAGTAAAAGCTGAGCAATACAGCGTTAAAGTTGATGGCAAAGTTTACGATGTCGTTGTAGCACAAGGTGGTGAGCTTAAAGAGGTGACTTTAAAAGACAGTGAGTTAATTCCTCAGTCTGCTTCAGCGTCTGCTGGCGAAACTTTAAACGCGCCATTGGCGGGTAATATTTTCAAAGTGAAAGTAAAGCCAGGCCAAACAGTAAACCAAGGTGATGTAGTTATCATTATGGAAGCGATGAAAATGGAAACTGAAATTCGCGCTGCACATACCGGCACGGTTGCTGAAGTTTTAGTTGCCGAAGGTGATTCTGTTGCCACTGGCGATGCATTAATCGCGCTGGCGTAGGAGACAGAGAATGGATGGTCTTTTAAATCTCTGGCATGCAACAGGTATCGCTAACTTTACCTTTCCTGCCTTGATCATGATTACGGTTGGTTGCTTATTGTTATATCTAGCAATTGCTCGTAATTTTGAACCCTTGCTATTGTTACCAATAGGCTTTGGGGCGATCTTAACGAATATTCCTGCTGCAGGCTTATCTGAACCGGGTGGACTGCTTTATTATGTGTATCACATAGGGATTGATTCTGGGGTGTTTCCACTTCTGATCTTCATGGGGGTTGGCGCGCTGACAGACTTTAGTGCCTTGATAGCAAATCCGCGTATGTTGCTGTTAGGTGCAGCTGCGCAGTTTGGTATTTTTGCTACTTTATTTGGTGCAATTCTACTTAACTTTATTCCTGGCTTTGAATTTACGCTACGAGATGCATCGGCAATTGCCATTATTGGTGGTGCGGATGGTCCAACGGCTATTTTCTTAGCATCTAAATTGGCACCAGACTTACTTGGGGCTATTGCAGTAGCGGCTTATTCATATATGGCACTAGTGCCAATTATTCAGCCACCAATTATGCGTGCACTAACAACGCAAGCAGAACGCGAAATTCAAATGCCACAACTTCGTACTGTATCGAAAAAAGAGAAGATTATTTTTCCTTTAATGGTGCTCAGTTTAACTATCTTGTTTTTACCAGCTGCAACACCGCTTGTAGGTATGTTCTGCTTAGGTAACTTGATGCGCGAATCGGGTGTGGTCGATCGTTTAAGTAACAGTGCACAAAATGAAATCATCAACATTACCACGATTTTCTTAGGCTTAGCGGTAGGTTCAAAGCTTGCTGCTGATAAGTTCTTAACGGTAGAAACTATCGGTATTTTGGTGTTAGGTGCATTAGCGTTTGCGATTGGTACAGCTTCAGGGGTGTTTATGGCAAAAGGTCTTAATAAGATCTCTAAATCGCCAATAAACCCATTAGTAGGCGCTGCGGGTGTTTCAGCGGTACCAATGGCAGCACGTGTGGTGAATAAAGTAGGTCTTGAAAGCAATCCGCATAACTTCTTGTTAATGCATGCTATGGGACCAAACGTTGCAGGGGTATTAGGAAGTGCCGTTGCAGCAGGTATTTTGTTAGCGATTGTTGGCTAAGTCGATTTACTTCCAACCGACTGGCGCAGTAATTTTACTGCGCTTTTTTTTGCCTATAGACTAGGGTCACCCTAAAGAAATTGTAGTTAAATGATAGTTGTGTAAGGAAGCCACCATGAATATCTTTATTATCTTACTATGCCTTTTTGTTGCCTTGGTTATTCTAATACCGCTACTTGAAAAGTATCAGTCTAAAATGGGGCTTGATGGCGCTACAAAATACGCAAAGTACATTTGGCCACTGGTGATGATTTCGCTAATTATTCAACTTATTTATGTTTTATTAAGGTAATAATAGCTTCTGTGTTGTGTTTTATTTCAGGCATGAATCGCGCCTGCGCAAGCTCATACTTGCTTTCAATTATTGAAGAGAATAAAGGTCATTAAGGCTGATTTTGTGGCAGGCACTAAAAAGCCGCTTCATCATTGAAGCGGCTTTTTTAATGTTTACTCAATTACTTATTTAACGCTAATTGTAACTCACGGTTACGTTGTAATTGCGCTAAGAAGTTATCAGCAATCGGTTTAAACTTAGCTAGCTCATCACGCGGTAAAGGCTCTGATTTAGGTAGTTTGACCGTTTTCGGATTACGGTGTACACCGTTTACTAAGAATTCATAGTGTAAGTGTGGGCCAGTTACACGGCCAGTTGCACCAACCGTACCAATTTTTTGCCCCTGCTTCACTTTTTGACCTGTTTTTACCAGACGTTTGTTCAAGTGAAGGTATTTAGTTACATATTGAGTGCCGTGGCTAATAAATACGTAGTTACCATTGTATTTGCTGTAACCCGCTTTAATCACTTTACCATTACCCGATGAAACTACCGGTGTACCTGTGCGAGCAGCATAATCAATACCATTATGCGGCTTAACAGTTTTAGTTACAGGGTGTAAACGGCGAGGGTTGAAGCTTGAGCTAATATATTTAAAGTTAACAGGCGCGCGTAAGAAAGCTTTTTTCATACTACGGCCTTCAGGCGTATAGAAGTTACCATCAGTATGGCGAATCGCTGTATAACGTTCACCTTGGTTTATGAATTCTGCTGCAATGATTTTACCATCACCAATGTATTCACCATCAACATAGTGGGTTTCGTAGATTAGACCGAATTGGTCACCCTTACGAATATCATTTGCAAAGTCGACATCCCAACCAAAAATATCGGCAAAGTTCATTATTTGACGCTCGCTTAAACCTGCGGCAATACCCGATGTCCAGAAGCTGTTGCTGATTTCACCACCGGCAGACTTGCTGAGGGTTTCAATTTCTTTGCTGTCGATTGATGTATCGTAGTTACCTTCGTCATTTAATGTAACGTATAAGGTATCTGTTTTTGAAATTACATAACGAAGCTGCGCTAATGAGCCATCTTCGGCGGTTGCAAAACTTAAAATTTCACCCGGATGAATTTTTGTTAACTTGCGCGTTTCAGCGTTTGTGTTAACTAGTTTGTGCAGAGTTTGCGCTGAGAAGCCCGCGCGCTTAAAAATAAGAGCTAAATTATCGCCATTGCGAACTTCATGATCAACAAGCTCGTATTCTGGAAGTTTTGCTGCTGCTTGCTCCGAATTTAGTTCAGTTAGTTTTTCGTTATCATCAACTTTAACTTGTAATTCGTAGCGTTTACCAATTTCAAGTGCGTTTGCACTGTTATCCTTTGAGGCGGTGGCTTTTTCAGAAGGCAAAAGTGCCAAGCCGGCAATAGCAGAAACCAAACCTAGAATGAGCAGTTTGTGTTTTTTGGGGAGTTTGTGCACTACATGAACCATAACGTGCCTTTTCTGCTGTCAAGAAAATTAATTACTAATATTGCAGGATATACCTAAAATAGCGCAAATACCAGTGTTTTGTAGATTTAAACTGGCGCTAATTTGCGCTAGAATTGGCCTGCGCGTTAAACTTTTTTGGTTGAATTTGCAGCATGTGTCGTCAGTTAAACTAATTTGCTGTTAGTTAACTAAAGTACCTTCAATAAAATGCAATAACGCGGTATAAAGAACAATCATGCGCGCTGCCTGCAGGGCTGTTTCTTAAACTATTTAAGTTAGGCTTTTTTTAGTGTCACTCTTTTGATGCTAACTAGCTAAATTTTAAAGTTTTTAGCTCTATAATTATAACCCTGACAGGCCACCACGCCCCGGTAGCTGAATTTTTGGAGTAATACACAGTGGATTTACAAACCGCTCTAGCTGAGATAAAACGCGGTGCAGAAGAGATATTAATTGAAGACGAATTAGTTGAAAAACTAAAGTCAGGTAAGAAACTTAAGATCAAAGCGGGTTTCGATCCAACTGCGCCTGATCTGCATTTAGGTCATACAGTTCTTATCAACAAAATGAAAACCTTCCAAGACCTAGGTCACGAAGTGATTTTCTTAATCGGTGATTTCACCGGTATGATTGGTGATCCAACGGGTAAAAACGTAACACGTAAACCGTTAACTCGTGAAGATGTTTTAGCCAACGCTGAAACATATAAAGAGCAAGTATTTAAGATCCTCGATCCTGCTAAAACAACTGTTGCGTTCAACTCTACTTGGATGGAGAACTTAGGTGCGGCAGGTATGATTAAACTGGCTGCGCGTCAAACAGTAGCACGTATGCTAGAACGTGATGACTTTAAAAAGCGTTATGCCAACGGTCAATCAATTGCTATCCACGAATTTTTATATCCACTGGTACAAGGTTGGGACTCAGTTGCATTAGAAGCTGATGTTGAGCTTGGCGGTACAGACCAACGCTTTAACTTACTAATGGGTCGTGAACTACAAAAAGACGAAGGCCAAAAGCCACAAACAGTGCTTATGATGCCACTGCTTGAAGGTACCGATGGCGTTCAAAAGATGTCTAAGTCATTAGGTAACTATATTGGTATTACTGATGAGCCGAACGATATGTTTGGTAAAGTGATGTCTATTAGCGATGAGCTAATGTGGCGTTACTATGACTTATTAAGTGCATTATCAATCGAAGAAATTGCAGCTCTTAAGCAGCGTGTTGCTGATGGTGCAAACCCGCGCGACATCAAGATTGAATTAGCGAAAGAACTGATTGCACGTTTCCACAGTGAAGAAGCAGCCGAAGGTGCTCATCAAGATTTCATCAAGCGTTTCCAAAAAAATGCATTACCAGATGAGATCCCTGAAGTGACAGTTACTATCGCTGAAGACACTGTGTTTATCACTAACTTACTAAAAGAAGCTAATCTTGTTGCAAGTACCTCAGAAGCGATGCGTATGATCAAGCAAGGTGCAGTTAAATTAAATGGTGAAGAAAAAGTAACGGATACTAAGCTTGAAGTTGCAAAAGGCACAACTCAGATTTACCAAGTAGGTAAGCGTAAGTTTGCTAAAATCACCTTAGCTTAATCAAGCTAATAGAAATAAAAAACCAGCTACGGCTGGTTTTTTTGTGCTTATATTTTGATTAGTTTGTGAATAGGCTAATTACTTCAATCCCGACTATCAGCAGTAACCAAAATGCTTTCGCTTGGTTTAAACGATTCACTAAAGCGGCAATATCATCAGCATTTGGTAAACGGTCGGTACCTACACGCATCTTATTAAATCGCTCTTCTTGATATAGCGCCGGACCGCCTAATTGCACTTGTAATGCCGCAGAGGTCACACTTAATAGCCAGCCTGTATTAGTTTGATAAAAGTGTCTTCCATAGTGCTTAATATAATGAAAACTCTGCTTGCTGGCATTGCTTGTAGCAATCGTTAAAGCCAATAATCGAATGGGTAACCACTCTAATACAAACAGTAATTTAGCAATGGTAGTTAAAAACGGGTTATTTGGCTTACGATTCTTACGCCATGCTTGATGCATTAAAGTGAGTA
Source organism: Pseudoalteromonas sp. APAL1 (assembly GCF_021532475.1). Taxonomy (NCBI): domain Bacteria; kingdom Pseudomonadati; phylum Pseudomonadota; class Gammaproteobacteria; order Alteromonadales; family Pseudoalteromonadaceae; genus Pseudoalteromonas; species Pseudoalteromonas sp. APAL1. Next base: position 186,407 of record NZ_JAKGAW010000002.1, read on the forward strand.
AGCGATAAACCAAAGCAAGGATAGCGCCGCCAATTATATAAAAGAAAATAACGGCAAAATAATGCCGCGCACTTTGCAGCACCAGTGACTCCATGGTGGCTTTACAAATTCCAGGAGCCGATAAACGTGAAACATCACGAGCAACAAGGCTTGTAAGTAGCTCTCTTGCTGTCGCTTTTTGATTTAGCTTAACTAATCTTGCTATCCGCAGTGATTTTTTCTCTTGGGCACGACTACTTAGTAATAAATACAAAATTAAGCCGTTTAATAACTCAGGATAAAAAGCAAATTCTAAAAAAAGTACAACCAGTGTCACTATAACTAACACAGTGAAGGTGAATGCCAAGGTTGATGCTAAATACTGATAACTTTTGGGGTTAGAAGGGCTGTATAAACGCTCACCAAGAGCAGAAAAAATAACGCTTAAAAAGGTACTAGGATGATACCAACTAACCAAAGGAAAAAAGCGCTCAGCAATGAGCGCTACAAAAAATACAATAATGTCCAAATGGTTTTGAACAATATTTGTAATCACCTTATAAACTCACCGACGTCAGCTTCTCTAAAAGAGCAACAACCATTTTTGATGAGTTGATAGATGCAGTTTCGATATACTCTTCAAATGATTGCGGTGATTCTTTGCCTGCTATGTCAGACATTGAACGAATAACAACAAATGGTGTTTCTAATACGTGGCAAGCCTGTGCAATTGCTGCGCCTTCCATTTCAACTGCAAGCATAGTTGGGAATTCAGCGCGAGTTTTTTCAATTCGTACTGGGTCACACATGAATGAGTCACCTGTACAGATTAGACCAATCATGGTCTTAACATCACTAATTTGACTTACGCTTTGCTCAGCCGCTTCAATCAATTTAGGGTGTGCAGCAAAGCCTGCTGGCATCTGTGGCACCTGACCGATTTCGTAGCCAAATGCAGTAACGTCTACGTCATGATGACGTACTTCTGATGAGATAACTACATCGCCAACGTTTAATGATGGCTCAAAACCACCTGCAGAGCCTGTGTTGATCACACAATCAGGGCTAAAATTATCGATAAGCAGTGTTGTTGCAACAGCAGATGCAACTTTACCAATACCTGACTGTACTAAAGTAACTTTATTACCCGCTAATTCACCCGTGTAAAATGTAAAGCCAGCCTTAGTCATAGTGCTTGGGTTTGCCATTGCTTCGCGTAAAATTTTTACTTCTGGCTCCATCGCGCCAATAATACCAACGTGCATAATATTTGATTCCTTAGATTGAATACCGAGATTATATACGCAACCAGGTATGGTTACGAGAATCAGCTAGCGGAAAAACAAAAAAGCAGACCTAAAGTCTGCTTTCGCCAAATTTATGACAGCTTATATTTCAGCAAGTGCTGTAGCTGTTGAATGTGCTTTTGCTTGTGATGGTGATAATACAGCTGGCTTAGTTACGCGATTTCGCGTTGGTCTAATTGGTGCTGCCGCAGGCTTACCAAGCTTGAACATGATTGCATCACGTACTTCTCTTGGTTGATATCCTGATTTTACTTTCATACGAATATGAGGAATACCCGCGGCTTCTAATGCGCCACTTACAAACCAATCACGCTGAGCTTTATGGCCATCGCGGTTAGTGTTATTAACTAAATCAACAGCGGCAACAATGGTAAGTTTGTCTTTGTCGATTAGTACATAATCTAGTTGCTTATTTTTTGCTTTGGCAATAGCTGCGCGTTTAGCTTTAACAGACAAGCCTTGTTTGCAGTCAATTAAATCAATGAGTTTAACGCGACTCACGATTTTGTATTGATCGCCAACGGCACGTTCAAGAAGATGTAAAAATGCACTCTCTACTTGCGTAAAAACACTTTGCTTACGAGTGAAAGGATAAGGGTTTCCGCCTTCATCGGTAAACTTTGACGCAACAACAGAGGCTACTACGACTAAAACTAAAATTGATAATAAAGCGAATTCCATATGGTAACTCCACAACAACAAATTGACACTCAAAATAATTAGCAATTAGTGTGCCTAAGTGTGCGGAGTCACCTGAATTTTTTAAGCCGTGTAGCCGCCATCAATTCCTTTAACAGCAATTGCCACTGCATCGTGGGCATGAAGTGATTCGTAGTGGTTTATTTGTAGCCAGTAATCTGCGTAATTTTGCTCTTCGAGTAAGCCTTTAATTTTACGTGCAGCGTCTTCGCAGAACATTAGGTTTTGACCATTTAAGCGGGCAAACTCTTGCTCGTCTTCACGTTTAACGGCTGCTTGCACAGGCGTTTTAAGCTCTGCTTCTAAAGCATCAATCAGGCCAACCACATCAAAACTATCAATTTCGCTGTCGAGCTTTACTTTGACGTTTGCAATTGAGCGCTGTGAGTGTGGTGTAGCCACAATGCCATCTGTTGTGCCCAGCCATTCTAAAACAGTCTGCTTATCAATATCTTGCTCTGCAAACTTTTCGCTAAATGCATTTTGAATTAGTTGTCGTGCAAGGGCCGCTGAGCATGGGCATGTTGACGAGTAGGTCACATCAACCATTAATTCAAAGCTTAATACACCTTGGTTTATTTTAGCGATTAAGTGGATAGGGTAGTTTTTCCAGCCCACTTTACCACTTAATAGTGATTTGCGGCGCAAAGGCAGCTCAAATTTAAACTCGATCTGTGCTTGGTCACTTAGGTCATCATGACTACTGATAAAGGCATCAAGTGCTTGAGCAAGGGTTTGGGGATTAACTTGTTGCTCGGTTGATAAGGTATCAAGCGCCAAAAATAAACGCGACATATGAATGCCTTTGGCATCTTCTTTATGTAAATTAACAAAGGCGCGTGCTTTAGCAATTACATTTACTGGGGCTTGGTTACGAGTTTCAAAAATGAAAGGTAGTTCAATTTCACCCATGCCAACCCAGTCTAACTTACCCGTTTTTAACGCTGGGGCCGTATCAGCAATATCTGGCATTGTGGTTTGCATGGTAATACTCATTCTTTGCAATTAATAAAGCGCGATATTTTACATGAAAAAATATAAAAAGAAGTGCCATACGTGAAAAAATTATATGTTTATCACAACATGTGAATATTTCTAAAGGATTAGTGATAAAATTAGCTATGCTGTTTTTTTCGATTATGTGCCTAAGCTTTAATATATGATTGATTCTTCTATGAGTCCGTGGGCTCGCACACTCTCAAGCTTTATTTCTAAATACGGTGAATTTAAGACCGCTGCGGCTTGCTATGCCTTATTATTAGTGATGTCGCTGATTTTATCTTGCATGTTTTATTATGTTGCAGTGGGTACTGTCACCTTGGTAGATGTTTTAGCGGTGATGTTTTTTACCGCAGTTGTATCGCCAATTTTGATTTCGGTACTGCTAAATTCAATTCGCCAGCTCGAAGCATCATATAGCTATTTAGATAGCGCCACTAAGCAAGAAAAACTATTAAACCAAACGTTAAAAGACAATATCAGTCGCTTAAATGAAGAGATTGATGAGCGTAAAATGGCGTTTCACGCTAAGCACAGAGCAATTGAAGAGCTCAGACGTGAAATCGCTGAGCGCAAGAAAACTCAACAAGAATTAGCCCAACAAGGTATGTTATTGCGCTCAATTGTCGACTCCTCTCCTGATTTATTTTATTACCGTGATAACAACGGCGTCTTTGCTGGCTGTAATAAAATGTTTGAGCAAGTGATTGGAAAAAGTGGCGAAGAGTTAATTGGCAAAAGTGTAGAGGAAATCTACCCAAGTAATTACTTACCTGAAGTACTGCGCACCGACAAAAAAGTATCGCAAACGCATCAAGCCCTAACGCTTGATGTTGAATATCCCGTTAATGGTGAAAAGCGCTGGTTTGAAATGCGTAAATTGCCGTTTATTAACGAAAAAGGGGAGTATATTGGTTTGCTCGCTTTCGGCCGTGATATCACCAGCCGTAAAGAGGCGGCTCAAGCCCTTGAAGCAGCTTATAAAGACAAAGGGAAGTTTATTGCCACATTGAGCCATGAACTTAGAACGCCTTTGAATGGCATTGTAGGCTTAACACGTATGTTGCTTGATACTGAGCTTGATAAACAGCAGCGTAGCTGGTGTAACACAGTGTTTTCGAGTGCTGAAACCCTTGGAAATATTTTTAACGATATTATTGATTTAGATAAAATTGACCGTGAGCAGCTAGATATCGTTACTGACTCAGTAAATGTAGCTGACTTTATCAATGATGTTGTTAACTTTGCTGGCCTAATTGCTGAACAAAAGAGTCTTGATTTCAATATCAAACGAAAAGGCACGTTGGATGTGTATGCATCGCTTGACCCAACTCGGTTACGTCAAGTTGTGTGGAACTTAATAAATAATGCCGTTAAGTTTACACAGCAAGGTCATGTTGAGCTTGAATGTATTCGTGAAAATCGCCCAGATGGCCCTTGGTTAGTGATGCGTGTTAGTGATACCGGTCAGGGGATCCCGCAAGAACAACTACACCGTATTTTTGACATGTACTACAAAGCACCAGACATCAATGGCACCAATGCTATTGGCTCAGGTATTGGGCTTGCAGTAACAAAAGCACTGGTTACTGCGATGAAAGGTGAAATACATGTAAGCAGCACAGAAGGTGAGGGCAGCGTTTTTGTGGTAGAGATCCCACTTAAACTCTGCATTGCGCCTACAGAGCAAAATTATGCGGTTCGTAGTTTAAACATTCTACTTGTTGAAGATGTCCCGCTTAACGCTGAAATTGCCACAAATTTACTTGAGCAGCGTGGTCACGAAGTTATTTGGGCTGAAACCGGTGAAGATGCGCTGTCGTTTGTCTACACAGAAGATGACTTAGACCTCGTATTACTTGATATGCAATTGCCAGATATCAACGGTGATGAAGTTGCTCGCCAAATTCGTGACGATGAGCACTTTGATAACCTACCAATCGTTGCCTTAACTGCTAACGTGCGTAGTGCTGAAGAAGAGCTTGCTGGTATTAACATTCAAGGCGCGCTTGCGAAGCCAATTAATACAACCAAGCTTGATAAAATGCTTGGTGAGCTGTTTGATATTAAACAACAAAAAAGTTCTCAGTCAGAAACAATCAAGCCAGTGTCAGTCAAAGATTTGTCAGGTATCCGCGTTGAGTTACTTGATATTGAAACCATTGAAGACTTTGTTGGTTCAATGGGGTTAACTATCTTCAACCGTAGTTGTGAGCTGTTTAATAAGCTAAACCCACAGTATCAAACTGAGCTTGCAGATGCGTTAGCAGCAGATGATAGAGAAGAGTACAAATCGGTGGCGCATAAATTAAAAGGCGCAGCTGGTTCTGTAGGCTTAAACGATGTTCAGTTACACGCTAAGAAGATGGAGCATGGAGCGCTTGAAGAAAGTAGTGAAGAGTTACAAAAGTGGCTTGATGAACTAGCAGTTAAAATAAATGAAGGGCGCGAAGCCCTCCAATTATTTTTACAACAACTAGAAAATTAATTCTAATTAGCTGTCGATTTTACCGATGAAACGATAGCCTTCACCATGGATGGTGCTGATTAGTTCAGATGTGCTGTTATCGCTTTCAAAGTGTTTTCTGATACGACGAATTGTTACGTCTACAGTACGGTCGTTAGCGCGAAGCTCACGGCCAGTCATGTGCTTGATTAATTGCTCACGGCTGAAAATACGGCCCGGTGAGTCAAGCATTAAGCGTAGCGCACGATATTCACCTTTAGGTAAACGTTTAGCGTCACCACTTGGAGATGTTAAACAACGGCTGTTTTCATCAAGTTCCCAACCGTTAAATGTAATAACACCATTTGTTTCGATATTTGCTTCTTCGCCGCCTAAAGCTGTGCGCGAAATTAGGTTACGAGCACGGATAGTTAGCTCGCGCGGGTTAAATGGTTTTGTGATGTAATCATCAGCACCAATTTCTAGACCTAAAATGCGATCAACGTCGTTGTCACGACCTGTTAAGAAAATTAAACCCACGTTTCGTTTTTGACGAAGTTCACGTGCTAAGATTAGCCCGTTTTTACCTGGTAGGTTGATGTCCATAACTACAAGGTTCACATCATCATTATTTGTAAGCTTGTCATGCATATCATCGCCATCAATGGCTTCAATAACTTTGTAACCTTCAGCTTCAAATAAACTAACGAGGTTTAGTCGAGTTACGTCTTCATCCTCTACGATCAGAATGACTGGCGTTTGCATTGTATATTAACCTTTTCGGAAATTTTATTTACAAAAATTCGGTATTATCAAGCAAAACCGAATACTAGAGATTATAGGATTAGATCCAATTGTTAACAAGTAAAATCAATTTGGATAAAACTTAGCCATAGCTAACAATCGAGATTGCACTTTAAAGTTATGCTGCAATACGTGCTGCTTATTGATATACAGTCGGATTTTATTTCCTTCTTGAACCAGAGAGGCTATACCGCCATTTTCTAAAAAACTAATACTTTCGCCTATTGTTAAAGTATTTAATGAAATTGTATCGGTCCAAAGTGGAAGTATATCATTTTCTAATGTTTCATCAATGTATGTGATATCACAAACTTGAGAAAGTTCAGAAATTTGCTGAGTTTTTTTCACTAAAATTACTTTGATTGGTTTTTTGTTAATTTGCAGTTCATTTTTCTCTTTAAGATACGAGCCCGGACCATTTTCTAAATCGTAAAAACAAAATGTAACAGGGGGAGGATCTACTTGATCATCAAACTTGGTGAACTTGGCAATCTGATATAAAAATGCAGACTTAACTTGCTCTGGTGACTTTGCGAAAGCAGAGTTCACACTAAGCAAAAGAACGACTAAATAACACACCCAACGCATCACATGTCACCTTCATGCAAAGGTAGTGTGATTATAAAGTGCACGCCTTCTTGATTAAGCTCATCATATACAATCGTTCCTCCAAGTGCTTGGGTTACAAGGTTGTAAACTAGGTGCATACCTAAACCGCTTCCGCCTTCACCTCGCTTAGTGGTGACAAAAGGATCAAAAATACGCTTCTTAATTGATTTATCAACACCAATACCATTGTCATAGTAATCGATAATAAGGCTGCTCTCATTACGTTCAACGTCAAATCTAACTTCGTTGCCAATATCATCAGTAAAGCCGTGAATAACAGAATTGCTTAAAAGTTGCTGTAATACTTGTTGTAACGGTCCAGATTTAGTTTCGATACTAAAGTTACTATTACAATTGATAATGATTTTTGGGTTGCGGTATTGTATTTCTGAGCGCATCGACATAATTACATCACTTAATAAGTCATGCAGATTTATTTTGGTACTCATTTCTACATCTTGATTCACAGCTACTTTTTTAAAGCTAGAAACCAATTCTGCTGCACGGTTAAGGTTTCGATAAATTAAGTCGAGGTTTTCAATACCATCATCTATGAAACGCTTTAGGTGTGATGAGGTTAAGGTTTTTTGCTCAAATAAACTGTTTATTTCTGCAAGTTTATCGCGAAGTAATGTTGAACCTGTGATACCTAAACCAATCGGCGTGTTAACTTCATGGGCAACGCCTGCGACCATTTGGCCAAGAGAGGCCATTTTTTCATTTTCTACAATTTGGTTTTGATATTGATGCATTCGCTCAAGGGTATTGAGTAGCTCTTGATTCGCTTCTCGTAGGGCGATTGTGCGCTGATTTACTTTTTCTTCAAGGCTTTGGTTCAGTTGCTTAATTTCTTGCTTGTCATTTTCATGGCGCTCAATCTGCTTTTGAGTACGGGCAAGCATGATATTTAAGCTATTAGCTAGTTGATTGATCTCGTCAACATTGGTTTTTTGCGCACGTGTTTCGTAGTTGTGGTTTCTAGATACGTCTTGCAGCAGGTTACTCAAATTATCGATTGGGCTTGCTATGCGTTTTTGAATGCGTCTAGAAACAAAATACACAATAACCAAGACAAAAAGAGTCAACAAAATATCGATAAAAATCTTCTTGTTAATATATTGGTTTAGTCTTTCTAAGTCACCACGGACATAGGCATAGCCAATCGTATTACCTTCATAAACAATAGGTTTTATTAGCTCTATCGCTTTGTTTTTAAATTGAGGTTCTAATAGCTCATCAATATTATTAACTTTAATTGGTACTGGAGGGGTTCTTATTGCGTTAAAACTACTAAAGAATTTAGGCTTATTTGATAACTCATCAATAGCATAAATGTGCACATTTTTGATCATAGGCACAGATTCAAATAGTTTTAAACGCTCTGCTTCTGTTTCATTATCATCAAAAAGCACTGTTACTTGCGCATTGTAGGCAATGATTTCTGCAAGTAGGGTGATTTTGTCAACTATTAACGCTTTTTGTTCTTTAACGTCAAGATAAGTCGATATCGAAATCGACAAAGATAGGCATAGCGCAGTGACGAGCATGACCGCATTTGCCAACGCTTTACGAATACTTGTTTGTGCCGAAAATAGTGACATGCGCGATAGAAGGCCAATCTTTTTATATTGTTATTAAAAATTAAGTCTAGCAAAAACAGAAAAAGTAACTAAATATTTAATAAAATATTTTTGTTATGAATAAGCTATTTTACAAATTGTTATGAAGCTGAGTAAACGGCAAATTTAGTATTTTTAAAATCGGTGCTGTACTGGCCAAATTGCGCTTCTAAAATGGGTGGATATTTTAAGAAGCTGTTAGCAACAATGGTCAATTTTCCTTGCTTACTCAAGTGCTGCTTTGCAGAGCTTAGAAAGGCCTCGGCAATGGTGTAGTCTGTGGCAATACCCGTGTGGAAAGGCGGGTTACTGATAATTAAATCAAATTTACCCTCAATGCTTGCTAAACCATCACTTAATATGGCTTCACCTTTGAGATTATTTAGTGCCAGTGTTTGTTCTGTAGCGTAAGTTGCAAGGGCACTTACATCGCTACAAACAAATTCTAGCTCAGGCTGCTTTAAACCTAAGTAGGTGGCAATTATGCCTGCCCCACAAGCAAAATCGAGCACTTTTCCCTTGTTAATAGAAGGGGCATGGTTAAGTAGTACCGCGGTACCAACATCAAGAGCACCGTGGTTAAATACCCCTGGTACACTGATAGCAGTGAATTCAACATCACCAGCTTTAACTTGGAATTGTTTGTGATAGCGGCTGATATCGAAGTTATCATTTAACGTAAGCTCAGAGAACATATACAAAATACAATGCTTAGCACTATCGATTTTGTTACTAAAGCCACAGTAGTCTTTTAGTTGTTTCTCTGCTGATTTAACGCCGCTTTTATTTTCACCAACCACAAAAAGCTGAGCATCTTGCTGGCAAACAGCACGGATATTATCAAGGCACATTAGTGCCTCTGGCTTAGCTTTTGGGTAGTAATAGATAACTAAATCGTAGTTACCATTTGGAATAGTGTGATCAACCACAGCATGTACACCTGCAATTTTGCTGGCATACATGGCATTAGCGTGGTTATAACTGAACGCAGTAATTTTTGCGTCTGGGTTTAGCGTTTTAAGTTCGCGTAAAAAGCCATCTTGCTCAAAGTTAACCACTAAAATCGACTGGCCAACAAGTTCGTCTTCATTTCGAAGCAATAATAAACTTGGGTTGGTTAACTTACTCATGCTGCTTTTACCTTTTATTACTTAGTACGCTCAAACATCAAGTCCCATACGCCGTGACCTAAGCGATGACCGCGTTGCTCAAATTTTGTCAATGGACGTGAATCTGGGCGAGGAACGTAATCATTGGTTTCTGATTGGTTTTTGTAACCTTCAACAACTTGCATTACTTCAAGCATATGCTCGGCATAGTTTTCCCAGTCAGTCGCCATGTGAAAAACACCACCAATTTTTAATTTGCTACGTAGTTTTTGCGCAAACTCAGGCTGCACGATACGACGCTTGTGGTGACGCTTTTTATGCCATGGATCAGGGAAAAATAATTGCAGTTTAGATAAACTCTCATCAGCAATACAATCAGCAAGCACTTCAACTGCATCATGCTCGAATACACGTAAGTTGGTGATCCCTGCTTCGTCAGCGTCCATTAAACAAGCGCCAACACCAGGGCGATGAACTTCAATACCAATAAAGTTAAGCTCAGGTGCGTTTTTAGCCATTTCAACCAGTGATTTACCCATACCAAAGCCGATTTCTAGTACGACATCGTTATCGTTACCGAATACTTCTTTTAGATCGAGCATACCATTTTTATGCTCAAGGCCCATTGTTGGCCAACACTTTTCGATGGCGGCTGCTTGGCCCTTTGTTAGGCGACCTTCGCGCTTAACGAAACTACGAATCGTGCGGATATATTTACCCTCTTGCTTTGCTTGCTCGAGGTTTGGGTTACTTGAGTCATTCATATAATTTGGCCTGATAAAAAACACTGACTATAGAAAAAGGTTGCGTATTATCCCTGACCTGCGCCTTGAGTACAATAGTAAGAACCTGTTTATCTTTCGAGATTAATTTTGCAGCCATATGTGGGTTATTTAGGCAAGGCGGAGTCTGTTCGACTTGCTTGGCCTAACTAACTGCAATAGACTTGGCCGCAATGAGCTTCAGCAAGTAAAGATGTTATTTTGAATTTAAGCAATAAGGAGTCAACTTGGTTTGCAAACCAAGTGGTTGACTGGTATCACCTTCACGGCCGTAAAACTCTTCCATGGCAGTTAAATAAAACCCCTTATAAGGTATGGATCTCTGAGGTCATGCTGCAGCAGACTCAAGTCGTAACTGTTATTCCTTACTTTGAAAAGTTTATGCAAAGCTTTCCTGACATCATTGCGCTTGCAAATGCGGATGAAGATCAGGTGTTGCACCACTGGACTGGCCTTGGCTATTACGCTCGTGCACGCAACTTACATAAAACAGCAAAAATAGTTCGTGATAAATACCAAGGGCAATTTCCAACCACACTTGAAGAGGTGATGGACTTGCCGGGCATTGGTCGCTCTACTGCAGGGGCTATCTTGTCTTTATCGCTTGGCCAACATCACCCAATTCTAGACGGTAATGTAAAACGAGTACTGGCGCGCTTTTTTATGATTGAAGGCTGGTATGGGGTGAAAAAGGTCGAAAACCAGCTTTGGTCATTATCATCGCAATTAACCCCTAAAGAGTCGGTCACTGAGTTTAATCAGGCAATGATGGATTTAGGTGCAAGCCTTTGTTCGCGTAGTAAATTTGATTGTGAGCCGTGCCCTTTAAATAGTAAATGCCTTGCTTTTAATGAAGGCAAAGTTAAAGAGTTCCCACATTCAAAACCGAAAAAGGCAGTGCCTAAAAAGTCATGTCATCAGCTGATCCTAGCCTGTGACAATAAAGTACTTATGGAAAAACGCCCGAGCTCTGGAATATGGGGCGGCTTGTTTGGCTTTTTTGAGTTTAGCGAATTAACTGAACTAGAAACATTTTTAGCTCAGCACGGTTTAACTGCAAATACGCAGGCACTTGAAGCCTTTACCCATGTGTTTTCGCATTTTGAACTGACTATTAATCCGCATGTTTTAACATTGCCAAATATTCCAGATCTTATCAATGAGCGACAACTGGTTTGGTATCCGCTTGATGAGTCCGTTGAAGTTGGCCTTGCAGCGCCAACGAAAAAGCTGGTTAAACAATTAAGCACAATAGATTACAATAGCATCACGCAATAAGAGTAGAGAGCAATTATGGCACGTACAGTATTTTGTCAAAAGTTACAAAAAGAAGCTGAAGGCTTAGGCTTCCAACTTTACCCAGGTGAGCTTGGTGAAAAGATTTTCAACAACATCAGTAAAGAAGCGTGGGGCCAATGGCAACACAAGCAAACGATGCTGATTAACGAAAAGCATTTAAACATGATGGACCCAGAGCACCGTGCTTTTTTAGAAGAGCAAATGGTCGGTTTCTTATTTGAAGGTAAAGACGTAGAAATCGAAGGCTACCGTCCACCAGAAAAATAAACCAAGAAAATAAAGTAAAAAGGGCCGTTATGGCCCTTTTTTGATAAGTACTATTTGTCATTCTTGTTCGGCTTTTTGTATTTGCTCTTTTATATATTGAGCGACTTTAGAGTATTCAATTTCATAATTATCTCTAAGCTCAATTAATTCATCACTTGTAGGGTCTTCATTTTTACAGCGATGTTCAAATTGTTCAGCTAACTCAGCGACTTTCATTGCACCTATCGTTTTTGAGATAGATTTTAACTGGTGGCATGAGTTTATTATTTTCTCAAGATCAAGCTCGATAACCCCTGCATTTACTTCACGGCTAAGTTGATTACTTTGCTCTAAATACATTTTATAAAAGCGTAGCTTTTTAGCTTCATCATTATTTACGTATTTAGATAATACGCTCATATCAATAGGGATAGCAGGTTTAGGCGGGGCCAGTTTCACCTCTTCAGGGTTAGCTTTATAAGCACATTTATGAAGTGCGGCTTCAAGTACATTTAACTCAACAGGCTTTGTTATATAGTCATTCATTCCTACATTTAAACAGCGCTCTTTTTCGCCTTTAAGAGCGTTTGCTGTGATAGCAATTATGTAAGGTTGAGCATTAATGTCTTCGAGTTGAGAAGCTTCATTGCGGATCTTTTCAACCATGTCGTACCCTGACATTTTTGGCATGTGCAAATCAGTTAAAATAATTGAGTGATGGCCTGCTCGCCATATATTAAGACCTTTTTCGCCATTTTCAGCAAGCTCAACACCATAGCCTAACAAGTGAAGTTGATCTGTTAACACTTGCTGGTTTAGCACATTATCTTCTACTAAAAGCACGAGTTTGTTTTCGTCACGAGCTTGGTCAACGCTCAAGTAATCATTGAAAGATTTGGTTGAGACAACTTGTTTTGGTGTGTGTAAACCCGCAGCCACTAACAGCGACATCATGAAGTTTGACTTACAAAATGGTGACGCATTTAAGTAGAAGATATTTTTATGATTTACCGCCGCTTCATCTAATTTACTCAACACGATAACTTGCTGGTTATTATCTTCTAGTGTGTAGAGTAAACGGCGCAAGATATAGTTAATATCCTCCATTCCCTCTATACCATCGAGGATCCAGATAATGTTTTCGTTATCTTGTTCCGCCTCTATTAAATCATTGCTATCGGCAAAAACATGAGTCGCTCCCATAAAAGATAAATAACGGGCAAGCAAAGCTTTACGGCCACTATGTTGTGTTACCACAACAACACGATGGCCTTTCATTGTATGTCTGTGGGCGAGATCTACTTTACCTTCGGTGCTAAATGGTAAATCGACAACAAATTCACTACCAATACCTAAGTCACTACTAACAGAAATACTGCCCAACATAAGTTCTGTTAAGCTTTTACAAATTGATAATCCTAAACCGGTACCACCATATTCTCGAGTAATAGAGCCTTCGGCTTGAATAAAGGGGTTAAAAATTTCACGAAGCTGGGCTTGCGTCATTCCTTTACCATTATCAGAAACAGTAAAACGCAATGTGTAATGATCGGTTGTGTTCTGAGCAACCTCAACAGATATTTTTACATGACCTTTTTTGTTTTCATCTGTGCTTGTGAACTTAATAGCATTACTACATAGGTTATAGAGTACCTGACGAACTCGAACGGTATCGCCGATTAAGTTTGTGGGAATATCGGGTGCTATAGCAAGTTCAAGTTCAAGGTTTCGTTTTTTTGCAACTGATGACAGAACGCGAGCTACTTCTTCAACAGTATCCGAAACAGAAAATGGAATATTATCTATATTAAGCTTACCTGCCTCAATTTTCGAGAAATCGAGAATATCGTCTAAAATACCTAACAAAGAAAACGCAGAATCACGGATAATAGTACTTAGCCTGTGCTGGGCACCATCAAGCTCAGTTTGGCGAAGTAAATCAATGGTACCAATCACACCATTCATCGGTGTGCGAATTTCGTGACTCATGGTTGCTAAAAAGGTTGTTTTGGTCTCATTCGCTTGTTCTGCTTTTAAAGTTGCTTGTTCAAGCGCGAGAGTTCTGTTGTGTACTTCTGTTTCTAGGCCGCTTTGTAGTTTTTGCAGATCGGCTTGCGCTGCTTTATTTTCTTTAATTGCGGATTGAACCTTTCTCAGCAATTGATTGATATTTTCAGCAACAATATCTAATCCGAACTCAAGATTCTCTGTAACATGCGTGTTGTAGTCAGCATTATTCGTGATCGCAATTAACTCTTGGCTTAAAGAGCCGCTACTTTTAGTAAAACGTTTATTGATAAATATACTCATCGCAATTGACAAAATTATCAGCGCTAATACAGCTAAAGCGGCTAAAGCATATGAAACCCCAGCTGATTGAACTACAGGTTGTTCAGTTGGATGCTGTTTAACTATAAGCTCGCCGACTGGTTGGTCGTTAAACTCAAGCACAGTATGAACAAGCATGTTTTGTTCGAGTTGCTGATTAACTTTACTTGCATCAATTCGCTCTTGATTACTTGCAAACACCAGTGAGACATCACCATTTACTTCATACCGGTATAAGTAGTAATCAAAATTATTGTTTAGCAACAAACTAACATCTAATACCTCTTTTACTTTATCTTGTCCTGGCATTGTTAATGCGCTTATTAAAGGAGCTGATAACTGAGATGCAACTTGTGATGCGGTGAGTTTGGGTTGTGATGTTTGTTTTTCAGAATTGTTGGAAGGGTAAAAAGCTAGAGCAGTAACTGCTAAAAGTGTGATAACAAGATTCGTAATAATAAAAAGCGGTAACAGGCCTTTTACAGGAGAAGTTGATTTACTTCGCATAGCTTTAATCCAACAATTTATACTGCAATAGTAGGTATATTCTTGATAATTAGATAATCCTACCATCAATGAAGAAAAATTCACCACGTTTTTAGACTAGGAAATTGATTAAAAACATAAGACGTTGTAAAAGCGCATAAGTTTGTTGAATAAATAGTCTAAAAACCATTAAAAACAGCAATCTTGATTGAAAACTGTGCAAACAGATAGAATCCTCAAAAAATAGTTGACTTGAGAAGGCAAAACCCGTTTAATACGCCGCACGCCCAGATAGCTCAGTCGGTAGAGCACTGTGGAAGTTGTATTGAAAATCCGTTGAGGTTTTCCTGTTAAAACCGAAGTTTGCCCAGATAGCTCAGTCGGTAGAGCAGAGGATTGAAAATCCTCGTGTCGGTGGTTCGATTCCGCCTCTGGGCACCATTATTTATATATTGGTGCTTAAGACTAAGCATCAGTATTGTGCATAGCACACAGATTTAGTGTGCCGACTTAGCTCAGTTGGTAGAGCAACTGACTTGTAATCAGTAGGTCATCCGTTCAACTCGGATAGTCGGCACCATTTATTTAAACATCAAGCTTATAGCTTTTTGTTATGCCCAGATAGCTCAGTCGGTAGAGCAGAGGATTGAAAATCCTCGTGTCGGTGGTTCGATTCCGCCTCTGGGCACCATTATTTGATAATCTCTTTTAAAGTGATTATAGTGCACACCGCACACGATTTTAGTGTGCCGACTTAGCTCAGTTGGTAGAGCAACTGACTTGTAATCAGTAGGTCATCCGTTCAACTCGGATAGTCGGCACCATTTATTTTTAAACGAAAGTTTAAAATGCCCAGATAGCTCAGTCGGTAGAGCAGAGGATTGAAAATCCTCGTGTCGGTGG
This sequence comes from Pseudoalteromonas sp. APAL1, assembly GCF_021532475.1. Classification (NCBI taxonomy): domain Bacteria; kingdom Pseudomonadati; phylum Pseudomonadota; class Gammaproteobacteria; order Alteromonadales; family Pseudoalteromonadaceae; genus Pseudoalteromonas; species Pseudoalteromonas sp. APAL1. Next base: position 202,022 of record NZ_JAKGAW010000002.1, read on the forward strand.
TTCGATTCCGCCTCTGGGCACCATTATTTATAATCACAATGTGATTAAGTGCTAAACGCACACAGGTTTAGTGTGCCGACTTAGCTCAGTTGGTAGAGCAACTGACTTGTAATCAGTAGGTCATCCGTTCAACTCGGATAGTCGGCACCATTTATTTTTAAACGAAAGTTTAAAATGCCCAGATAGCTCAGTCGGTAGAGCAGAGGATTGAAAATCCTCGTGTCGGTGGTTCGATTCCGCCTCTGGGCACCATTGATTCAAAGCCTCGCAATCGCGAGGCTTTTTTGTTTCTGTTTCCTTGTAGGTTGGGTAGAACGGAGTGAAACCCAACGAACTCAGAGTTATCAGCCATTAGATTTAAAATATACGAGTTAGCAAGGAGAAAGAGTAAAGTTAGCAAGTTACAAGGAACTAGACTCGAGAAGTTGGAGGCGTTTCAACGCCGAACTCGTAGCAGCGGGTTTACCCCGTGTTATCAAATTAAATTCTTCACCATTTAAACCATTTCTATGCGGTATAAAATCGCTACAATTTTGTAAACTCGCAGCTTATCCCTATTTTTCTACAGTTCATCCTTACCAAATACCAGACTGTGTAATGTTATGTAAAGTCAGTTGAGCAAAACTTAAGGTAGTGCTTGAATTACAATCATAAATAGATGTTTTTCAGGTTTTTAGAATGAATTGGCAATATAAGCCGAGTTTATTGGCTTTAAGTGTAATTTTGCTAAGTGCATGTGCAAGCCAGACGACTCATAATGAACGAGTCGCTGAGCTTGAGGCCTTACCAAGTACATGGCAGCAATTACCTACGGACAACAAAATTCTTGCTGTTGAAGATAATTGGTTGCAGCAGTTACAGGACCCTCAAGTTTTTAATTTAGTGGAGCAAGCATTAGCCCATAACCAAGCAATTTTACAAGCAGGTTATGATGTGGCGATTAAAGAGCAACAGCTTATTGCTGCTGGGGCCGATTTATGGCCAAGCCTTGATTTATCAACACGAGCGAGCCGTAGTAAAGATAATCGCCCTGTTAGTTATAACAACGCTAGTTCTGCATCATTAGAATTAAGCTACGAAGTTGATTTATGGGGTAAATTATCGGCCTCTGAACGGCAAGCAAACCTTGAATATTTAGCTGAAAAAGCCACATTTTCGCAAAGCAAACAACAATTAGTAGCTGATGTGGTTTCGGGTTGGTTTGATGTAATTACTAACCACAAATTACTTGAACTATATAAGCAGCGCGAACAAAACGCCGAGAAAAACTTAGATATTATTGAGTCGGGTTATCGTCAAGGTTTAAATGAAGCGCTTGACGTTTACCTTGCCCGTAATGAGCTAAATACTGAGCGCTCGAATATTGCTGCACAGCAAGCTACCTTAACTAAATCAATTCGTGATTTAGAGCGTTTAACAGGCCAATATCCTGCTGGGGCATTATCGGTTAGTGCCGATTTGCCACTACTTGAGAACACAATTCCTTTGGGTTTACCTTCAGAGCTTATCACCCGCAAACCAGCGTTAATGGCGAGCTGGTATCAGTTGTTAAGTACTGATGCAGGACTTGCTTACGCGCACAAACAACGTTTTCCGAGCTTAAATCTTTCAGCATCTATCAGTGATAGCACAGATAGAGTGAGTGATTTATTTTCGCCTTCAAGCTTAGCTTGGTCACTGATAGGTAGTATTTCAATGCCGCTTTTTGAAGGTGGTCGCTTAAAAGCCAATGAAGAGCAGGCAAGGCTTAGCGTTAAACGTCAGGAGCAAGCTTACCTTGCCACACTCTATGATGCATTTAATGAAGTTGAAACTGCAATCAGTCAAGAGCAAGCCTTGAAAGTGCGTTATGAAAAAACCTTAGAAGCACAAGAAAATGCGATTGCCGCAGAGCGTTTGTCTTTTGAGCAATATCAAAGTGGTTTAGTAACATACACGACAGTGCTTGATGCGCAAGATCGCTCTTTTAACGCGCAAAGCTCTGTTATCGAACTCAAAAACCAACTTATTAAAAATAGAATCAACTTACACATTGCCCTTGGCGGTGACTTTAGTGAAGCAAATAGCGAAGTAGCAGAGCAATAATCATGAATACTAAGACACGTAAAATATTAATTCCAGTTATTGTCATTGTCGTGACGGTATTACTCGTCATGTTTATTAAAGGTAACCCGCCGCAAGCAAATCGTTTTTCTTCACCACCGAAAGCGAAAGTAAATGTGGCTGTTAAAACCTTAACGCCAGAAACTTATCAAGTAATGATTGATAGTTTTGGTACCGTAAAACCGCGAACGCAAAGTATGTTAGTCGCGCAAGCATCAGGGCAAATTATTGAAATAAGTGAGCAATTTCGCGAAGGTGGCTTTTTTGAAAAAGGCGATGTGTTGTTGCGATTAGATGATAGAGATCACCGTGCCGAAGTAAAATCAGCGCAAGCGGCCTTATTAACAGCCGAGCAGGGTTTACTTGAAGAACAGGCTCGTGGTCGGCAGGCCGAAACTGACTGGAAGCGCTTAGGTAAAGGCGAGCAAGCAAGTAGCTTGGTACTTCGTAAACCACAATTAGCAGCAGCCGAAGCCAGTGTGTTGTCTGCGCAAGCGACACTTGAAAAAGCGAAACTTGATTTAGAGCGTACAAAGATCACAGCACCATATGCGGGTCGTGTTTTAAGTCGTAGCGTTGATTTAGGCCAAGTGGTGAGTAATAACATGGAGCTTGCCAGTATTTATGCCATCGATAGAGTTGAGATCCGTTTACCAATCAAAAATAAAGACTTACCGTTTATTAATTTGCCAGAGCAATTTCGTGATGGGGCTAAAAATAGCGCGGGTTCATTAGTTGAATTCAGCTCAGACCTTGTTGGTAAACAGCATTGGCAAGGTCAAGTTATTCGTACTGAAGGTGCTATAGATGAAAATGCGCAGCAGCTTTATGTGGTTGCGCAAATTAACGACCCTTATAAAGCCACGACTGTGAATCAGTATCCAATTAAAATTGGTCAGTACATCAAAGCACAAATTACTGGTAAAGCCATTGAAAATGCCATTGTGATCCCAAATAGCGCAATTTACCAAGGCACCTATGTTTACGTAGAAGAGCAGGGTGTCCTGCGTCGTAAAAATATTGCACTTGCTTGGCAAAACGCTAACCAAGCTGTTGTCGCTGATGGTTTGTCTGCAGGCGATAACTTGGTGATTACACCGCTTGGTCAAGTGAGTTCTGGTACGCAAGTTACCGTTATGGGTAGCGAAGAGTATCAGGCAACCAGAGGAAAAGCTAAGCGTTCAAGCAATCAACAGCCGCCTAAAGAGCAAGGAGCGCAATAATGATTGCTTGGTTTACAAAGAATCATGTTGCAGCAAACTTATTGCTGATCAGCATTTTATTAGCGGGTTTATTTAGCGTTTCGACGCAAATACCACTTGAAGTGTTTCCATCGTTTGAGTCTGACCGAATTAGTGTCAGTGTATCACTTCGAGGATCAACTCCTGAAGATGTAGAAAAAGGGGTATCAATTCGCATAGAAGAAGCGGTGCAAGATCTTGAGGGAGTTAAGCGTATCACTAGCCGCTCTTCTGAAGGTTCTTCTTCGGTAAGTATTGAAGTTGAGACTGGGTATGATCCTAGGGAGCTTTTGGCTGACATTAAAAGCCGAGTAGATGCAATTAACACCTTTCCCGTCGATGCTGAAAAACCAATAGTATCGCTTGCTGAATGGAAGCGAGAAGTAATAGCCGTTTCTGTTTCAAGTATTTATGGCGAAAAAGAAACCCTTGAATACGCAGAAACCGTGCGTGATGAACTACTGCGTTTACCAAGTGTAACTCAAGTTGAGCTAAGTGGGGTTCGTGATTACGAAATAGCAATAGAGGTGAGCCAAGATACCTTACGCCAGTATGATTTAAGCTTAGCTGACATATCATCAGCAATTCGCAATTCTAGTACTGATGTTTCTGCCGGTAACTTAAAAACAGAAGGGGGTGATGTACTCATCCGCTCGAAAGGCCAAGCTTATCGCAAAGATGAATTTGCTAATATAGTGGTAAAAAACCAAGCTGATGGCACAATTATTCGTTTAGGTGATATAGCCCGTATTAGTGATGATTTTGAAGAAACCCCAGTTCGCACTCGCTTTAATGGTAAGCAAGCTGCATTTATTGATGTGTATCGTATTGGTCCGCAAAGTGCGATTGAAGTTGCTGATGCGGTAAAAAATTACATAACTGAGCATCAAAGCCAGCTTCCAGAAGGGTTTGAGTTAAGTTATTGGGATGATGACTCAGAAGTTGTAAAAAGCCGAATAGCAACGCTTACCAGTAACGCTATTCAGGGCGGAATTTTAGTCCTAGCACTACTCACCTTATTCTTGCGTCCAGCCATTGCATTTTGGGTATTTATTGGTATCCCAGTGTCGTTCATGGGCGCGTTTTTAATGATGCCGATATTTGGTATCACACTTAACGTTATCAGTTTATTTGGTTTTATTTTGGTACTCGGTATTGTTGTTGACGATGCCATTGTGACCGGTGAAAACGTCTATACCCACCTAAAAACTGCAGAAAGTGGTGAGCAAGCCGCTATTCGTGGAACGCAAGAGGTGGCAACTCCAGTCACCTTTGGTGTACTTACAACCGTTGCGGCATTTTTACCTCTCGCTTTTATTGAAGGTGCTCGAGGCGCCATTTTTGCACAAATTCCTGTCGTGGTTATTCCGGTTTTACTGTTCTCTTTGATTGAGTCTAAGTTTGTATTACCTGCACACTTAAAATACTTAAAGCTACGTCATGAAAAGGGCGAGCCATCGAGACTAGAGCGCCTTCAACAGCGTTTTGCTGATGGTTTTGAACACGCAATAATGAAGTATTACCAACCATTATTGAATCTAGCTTTAAAGAATAAAATGGCTACGGTTAGCTTATTTGTGGGGATTTTTGTAATTATTGTTACCTTGATCACAAGTGGTTGGACTAAATTTACCTTTTTCCCGCGTATTCCAAGTGAAACTGTACGTGCATCTGTAACTTTCCCTGCCGGAACACCGTTTGAAGTGACTAATAAATACGTCATTAAAATGTCAGACAAGGCAAAAGAATTACAAGATAAATACCGCGATGAAGACGGCCAAAGTGTAATTCTAAATATTTTGGCAACCACAGGTGGCCGTGGTGGTTCGTCAAATACCGGTAGTGTTAGATTTGAGATCATGCCAGCAGAAAAGCGTGAATCAGATATAGGCTCACGAGAACTTGCCAGCGAATGGCGTGATCTTATCGGTATTATACCGGGAGCAGAGAGTGTCACTTTCCGTGCTGAGTTTGGCCGAACATCTAGCCCGATTGATGTACAGCTAAGCGGTAGCTCAATCGACACCCTCGAAGCAGTTGCTGAAAAAGTTAAAGTGCGTTTATCGACGTATCCAACTGTGTACGAAATAGCCGATAGCATGTCAGATGGTAAAGAAGAGTTGCAAATTGAGCTTACAGAGCAAGGTTTAGCGCTTGGATTAAACCGTGTTGATGTATCGCAGCAAGTGCGTAACTCGTTTTTTGGTGCTCAGGTACAGCGCATTCAACGTGGGCGCGACGATGTGCGGGTAATGGTGCGCTTACCGATTGAAGAGCGCCGCTCGGTTGCAGACTTAAAAGACATACTTATTAAAACACCTGCTGGTGGGACTGTGCCGCTTTCGCATGTGGCTACTTTAGTGCCGGGGCAAAGCCCATCGTCTATTTACCGTATTGACCGCTATCGAACATTGAATGTCACAGCTGATGTTGAAAAATCAAATACCAATATGACGGTACTGCAAGCAGACCTAAAAACTTACTTAGATGAGCTAATGGTGCAATACCCAGGTGTTGATTACACACTCGAAGGCGAAGCCAAAGAGCAGCGAGAGTCATTTGGTTCATTGGCTTGGGGCCTCGTGTTTGTATTCTTTATTATTTATGCGTTATTAGCGATACCGTTTAAGTCGTATACCCAGCCATTGATCGTGATGAGTGTTATTCCGTTTGGCATGATAGGTGCGGTAATGGGCCACTGGGTAATGGGTATGGAGTTAACCATTATGAGCTTACTTGGCATGTTAGCCTTGATAGGCGTGGTAGTGAATGACTCACTGGTACTAGTTGATTTTATCAATAAGAAGCGTGAAGAAGGCGGTGACTTACTTGAAACCGTTAAGATTGCAGGGGCGGCACGTTTCCGTCCTGTTATGTTAACCAGTTTAACCACCTTTATTGGTTTAATGCCATTGCTATTTGAAAAAGCAACGCAAGCACAATTCCTTATTCCTATGGCGGTAAGCCTTGGCTTTGGGATTATCTTCGCAACGCTTATCACCTTGCTATTAGTGCCAGTTAATTACCTATTAATGGAGCGCTTTCAGGGATGGTTTAAGTAGAGCTCGAAGTTAAAAATTAGCGCTTGGTTGGGACTAGGCGCTAGAAGCTAGTACTTCATCACACAAGTTCTGACTAGTTGAGGGCACCATAAGCCCTCTCAAGTTTTTCACGAGCTGATTCAACATTAAATAGCCAGTTTATACTTGTTCTTTCTTTATTCCTGCTCCATTCCC